>DAINRZ010000072.1:0-10852 GCA_036741575.1 Kapaibacterium sp. (SeqCode) | reverse complement strand
AATTTAACAAAATTCACTTTTACAAGATATGAAAAAAAAATAAATTAACAAAAGCTCTGGCGAAAAAACTTATTAAGCTTATGCTAAATAAAGAGGTATGGATATTCTGAATTCAGTGTATTCATTTAGATTGCTTTCCAACTCGAACTGGCCTTCGTGTATATCGATAATTTTTCTGGCAATTGTGGTACCCAGCCCCGATCCCTGCTGTTCGTGGACATTACGGTCGAACTGCTTGTAGGCGCTGATATTTTTAATTTGCTCTTCGGTCATACCTCTTCCCATGTCGCGAAATGTCATTTCATACATTTCGTTGTTCACCCTTGATGTTATTTCAACCGGTGTGCCATGCTCGGAGAATTTAAAACAATTATCGAGAATTTCTTCCAATAATTTATGAAAATACTTTTCAGCAATTGCCAGCGAAGCATCCTCGAGGTTCAGGGCAAGGTCGTCAGAGCGGTTTCTAATTGATGCCATGTTAACAGCAGTTTCGTAAATGGAAGCTTCTGCAGAGAGCATTTTCTGGCTGCGTGCTTTAATTAATTCCTGATAATTTGTCGATAATATCGTAAGATGAGAATAATACAGATAGTTTTCGAACAGCCTTTTCAGCCTGTCTGCAGATTCTTTAATGCTTTTTAGCATGTCTAACGAGTCAGTGTCATCTGTTTTTGTGAATTTCCTGATTAATAAATCTGTAAATCCAAGAATATGCAGCAATGGAGTTCTTACTTCGTGAGGCATCGAAGAACTCAAATCAATTCTCAGGCTTTCGAATTCTTCTTCCAATTGTTTGCGGCTTTCCACAAGGCTGATAGTCCTGAAAGCCACCTTTTGGTCGAGCAATTGTTCTGCTTTTTTAAGCTTCATTTCCTTCATGTTAGCATCGAGTGTTGATGCAAAAAGATTAGAAAGCATATTACAGAGTTTGAAAAAGATATGTTCAAGCGAATTGGGAGATTTATTGAGATTGAGTAAAACAATACCAATAATACCATCAATAGAAATCAATGGCAACACAAGATAATAGTTCTTGTAACTATTTTTATTATCGTTTGGATAATAGGTGATTGATGCATTGCGCAGGCTATTGCCAACGGTATTGTTGTCCACCAAAGCCTGGAAAATCTTTTCTGCGGCATCTGTCTTTATAGTTGGCACACTTGAGCTGAAATTGAACTCGAAATTCTCTTCGTTCATTAGGAATAAGGCAGCAAACTTTACATCGGGGAATTTGCAGTAAGCGCTTAGGCCATGGTTAATAATACTTGGTGTCCTATCATCGTTCAGCCTATGAGTGGCATAGTCTTCCACAGCATCGAGAAAGTCGGTATATTTTTTTTCTATTTGAAAGAGTTCATTCATAATATCAAAATTAACACCTTATTTTTCATTCAACAATAAAATTGACAAAGACTGCTCGAAATTTTCGACAATTTTTGGCAATATTTGAGGATAGGTAGCAGGATCGATGTTAAGGTACCTCCAAATATCCAAATTAGGTTGCGGCACAAGGTCATCGCCCGGATAGCCAAATTCCATAATCCTTGCAACGATATCGGCAAGGTGGACACAGCTCACCTGAATATCTACCTGTTCTTTTACCTTCCCCGTACTATGGTTGATAATTGAATTAGTGATAGTCTGCGGAAGCTTCCATTTTTTAGCCAACAAACCGCCGGCCTGCATATGGTCAAAACCGAGTACTTTTTGCTCGGCCTGATGTATTAACACATTGTTCTCGTTTACATATTCGATAACGTTAGAATATTCATCTTTCATTGTCTTAAGGAAAAACAACTTTCCGATATCATGAATTACTCCTGAAAGGAAATAGTTCTCGATATTTTTAATACCAATAAGCTGACCGATAATCCTGGTAATGACACCGACAGCAATAGAATGTTTCCATAAATCGATAATATTGAATTTCGACTCTGACCGCTTATCGCCGAAAATATCCATAATAGACAGAGTGATCACAAGATTTTTTACCTCGTTAAAACCAATATAAAAAATTGCCTGCGATATGGTATCGACCTCGGCCTGAAGGTGGTAAACCGGCGAATTGACATGCTTCAGGATTTTTGTTGAAGACGATATATCCTGAGAAATAATATTTGCAACATCGGCAACAGTAGAACGAGGATTTGCCATAACCTCCAACAATTGTGTGTAAATTGTCGGAAGTGTTGGAAACTCTTCAATATGCTCTATAATGCTGTCGATTTTTATCATTTTACTTTATCTCTTTCATTCGTAATAATCTGGGAAGCCCTGATAAATCCAAGCAAATAGACTGCTTTTTCGTAAACGTTGCGCGGTTTCCATTTCACTCTTCTGGCTAACCTATCGAAGCATAGCCTTTGAAGTTCAATCCCAATATCCGTCACTTCTTCATCATCATTTGTCTTTATGGCTATTATTTGGATATTCCATGTTTTAAGCAAATTCCTGTGTGAAGGCTTTAATGTTGTGCCGGCTTTTATTAACGTTTGCCGAAAACTGTTAATAACCGGCTCGGCAGTAACCATTCCTTCTACAATTTCATTAATATTTATCTTTTGGGGCATTAGATTTACAATATAATATTTTTATCTAATTAAAATATGCAATATAAAAAAATAATAATAAATTTTGCCCAAGGACGTTCAAACATGTACTTTAATGAACATTAAGCACAATAACAGCGGATGGCAGCAATAGTAATGACATTAAATTTCATAAATAATTTAATTTTAACTAAATTTGTAATTTTTAGTTGAGTTAATTTATTAATTTTTATAAATGGATAGACGGCAAAATGGCTAAGCAATTCAGTATTCTTTATGTAACAAGCGAAATATTCCCATTTGCAAAAGTAGGCATACTGGCGGATATTTCTTATTCGTTTTCTCTGGCCGTACGCGATTCGGGGCACGACCTTAGAGTCATGCTTCCTAAATATGGAGTTATATCCGAGAGAAAGAATAAAATACACGAAATAAATAGGTTAAGGGATATACCTATACCAGTAGGCAAAGGATCGGACCTTGCCACTGTTAAATCGTCGTCTCTCAACAATCCCAGAACTAAAGTACAGGCATACATCACAACCAATAATAAATACTTTGATTCGAAGAAGGGCTTTTATGTTAGCCAGAAAACCGGCGAAGACTATGCCGATAACGACGAAAGGTTTATTTTTTTCAGCAGGACCGTCATAGAAACATGTATGACTCTTGGCTGGTATCCCGATATTATCCATTGCAACGGATGGCAAACTGCCGCAGTCCCAATTATCGCAAAGACACTTTTTGCCGAAAAATTCCGTAAAACAAAATTTGTCTTCACTATTCATGATTTTCTTAATCAAGGAATATTTTCTGAATCTACTTTTGATAAATTAAATATTCCTGAATCCGAGAAAAGCAATGTTTTGCATAACAATTCATTCAATTTCCAAAAAGCTGCCATATTCTACTCTGATTTTATTACTACTCTAAGCCCAACCTATGCAGAAGAAATACTAGGTACAAAAGATTTTGGCGGAGATTTGAATCAGTTACTAAAGAAAAAGAAAGATAAATTTAAGGGTATAGGCGTTGGTATAGACAACTGGACTTGGAATCCTGAAATCGATCCTATGATAAAGGAAAAATTAGGCGGGGACTATATTGATTATAAATATGCCAATAAAAAAGCTTTGTTAGAAAGCTATGGATTGGAATACGATCCCAAGGTACCTGCAATAGGAATTTTTGGTAACTTCGACGACGCTTCAGGCTTTCATCTGCTTATCGAATCGGCACAGGAATTTATGAAACAAGACTTGAAACTTATTATTTTTGGCGATGGTGAAACCGAAATTAAAAAGGAACTGAGGAAACTGGCAAGGACATTCCCTGGCAAAGTTGGGCTGAAAATCGGCCCCGACGAAGATACACAGCATCAGATATTAGCAGGCTCTGATTTTTTCATGATACCTGCCAAACATGACCCCAGCGGCCTATTTGCCATGTATGCCACTGCTTATGGTGCCGTGCCAATAACCAGAGCCACCGGAGGCCTGGCTGATTATATTGCCCCATTTAATGCTAAAACTAAAAAAGGCAATGGTTTCTCTTTCGATGAATATAAATCAGATGATTTGAATAAAACAGTTAGTGAAGCAATCGAGGTTTTCAAAAACAAAGAGCTTTGGATGAAATTGAACGATAATGTATTAAAAACTGATAATTCATGGTCGAAACATATACCCAAATATGATGAAATATACAGGTCTATGTTCAAAGATTAATAAGTAAATAATAAGATATTTAGCAAAGAATATGGCAATATTAAGAAAGAATATGTTTTCAAAATTCTGGTTATTCATAATTTGTTTTCCTGCAATCATTTTTCTTTTAATGTCATGCAGCGACGATCCCTCGTCCGTAGGATTCGACCTGGCTTACGATACTCTTGACATATTTCCTCTGACATCCTCGGATGCTCCGCTAATTACCAGCACAGGCAATTATTATAAGCACGAAACCATGCTTAATATACCTTATTTTATGCTCGGAAGAGCTTCGAAATTGGATGATAAGCTGGTGTCTGCAGTATTTATGCGATTCAAGAATTTTACCACAATAATTGGTACAAATTATGATTCGCTAAAGGTGATTACAGGGCCCGACAAAATAAAACAGGTGAAATTGATAATCTACCCTGCTAAGTATGCCATAGGAGATACCTTAGGCAGTAAGCAGTTCGAATTCAGTGTATATAAAATAAAAAAGCCCTGGGATAATGAAACCAAATTTATCGACTTTTTTCCAGGGGAAGACGTTAATAATTCACCATATATTGAGAGTTTACCATATACTTCATTCGCTGGTGAACTCGATTACAAAGACAGCTTATTAAACCCCATTGCATTGGATTTCGACCAAGTTTCAGCTGGTGCGCTTATTTACGAATGGATAGAAAAACAAAAAAGAATTCAGAAGTTCTTAGACGATGGCGGCACTATCGATACCACCAACATACCCGATTCCCTTGCATACTGGGGAATAGCATTAATTCCAGAAGGCAACACAGGGCTCATAAGGCAATTCTTTGGAGTGACGAACTCAGATACAAGTAAAGTCGCACATCTGATGATATATTACCAAAGAGACAACGGAGCACTGGATTCTTTTAGATTGAAAGCTGCTTTGGAAGGTACGATAATGAATTCGGGCGAACCCGATTTAAATTCAATTGTTATCCAGGGTGTACGCACAATCAGAGGTGAAATGAAATTTGACCTGAGTGCAATACCCAAATATTCATCGATACATAAAGCACAATTGGAACTTACTTTGGATAAAAATAAATCATATTTTGGCAATCTGATGCCAGACAGTGTGTTATATGCTGTTACATACACCGAGGGAAGGTCAGGATATGTCGAAACGGAAAACTATGCTTCGAGAGTTGAAGGTTCTGATAAATATCTGTTTTCAAGTTTTATTCAGCCTTGCGAGCTTTGGGCAAACAGAAAGGGCACGGGCACAGTAAATTTCATTGCCAGGGGTAGTACGGTTTACCTTAAACCAGACAGGTTTGTTTTCTATGGAAACAATGAAACCGATACATCACTAAGGCCAAGGTTGAGGCTGATTTATTCGAAGAAGCCAGATTACAGGAAGGGAGGCAATGATTAATATGCCTGTCAATATAATAAAATCGATTCTACTAGTATCAATGTTTTTTTTAAATTTCTATCAGGCAAGAACCGAAGGCGGATCAAATTATTCTGTGTTTGGGATTGGTGATTTGCAGGGTGCTAACGGCGCATTTTATCAGGGATTGGGGGGCACTTCGATTGCTTTGCCATCCGAGGATGCCATAAATTTCCGCAATCCCGCCCTGTGGGGCTTGGTATCCAAAACACGATTACAAGTTGGCTACCGTTTTATTCAGCTTTACATAAGCCAGGGCAATGAATCCCTTTTTCAGAACAACGGCTCTGTAGATGCCATTGCCGGTATTTTCTCTGTCGATACCTCTGTTGGAATCAGCATTAGTTTCGGTTTGGTCCCTTATAGCCATGTTGATTATCTAAACATCAATCCGATAAAATTATTCCTCGATGGCATGGAAGTACAGGGCAAATCAACTTATCAGGGAAAAGGCGGGCTTACAAACGGATATCTCGGAATGTCATACCAACTTTTTGACGGATTGTATTTAGGCGCTTCCGCTTTTGCAAATTTTGGCAGCCTGAGCTCTTCAATAAAAACCGTCCTTTACGATGCTCATAGTATCGAAACAATTACTCTCCGCGACGATAATTACATGGGATCGGGTTTAAGGGCTGGTATTTATTATCAGTTAGGCAGCCTGGGCCTGGGCGCTTTCTACGAGAAACAGATTAATTTCAAGGTTAAATCACAGTTAAGGTATTATTACCTTGTTGATGCTGATACCACACTAATCGATGAGAATAAATTCACATTACCCGACGCATATGGTTTTGGGGCGTCTCTCAGAACCGGAAAATTCCTTATTGGAGCTGATATCATGATGCAGGATTATACTGGTTTCGGATATCAAATCGGGCCCAAGGCCGAATTCAAAGATTTTCTGAGCGCAAACATAGGAGTGCAGAGAACCGGCAGCAAGCTGGCTGGCACAAAGTATTTGGACAAAGTGGATTTTAATTTCGGCATGGGTTTCAAGCAACTATATTATAGAGTATTAGGCAAAGATATAAACGAATTCTATGGCTCTTTTGGTATGTCAATGCCACTGCTGGACAATACAAAACTCGACTGGGCTTTGGTTATTGGCAATAGGGGCACTACAGACAGCGGATTGATTAATGAAACATTCGGCAGTTTTATCATTTCTATCAGTATCGGCGAAGTCTGGTTCAAACCATTCCGGCGATATTACGAATAATTTGTCCGGAGCCCTCAAATGATAAAAGACGGATTAATAGATTTATACTATAAACCGCTCACAGAATTATTCGAATCGAATAAATGCCCGGCAAATGCTATTCCCATGAAAAGATATATGAAGGATATATCTGAATTTTTAGGATTAAAATCAGATTTAAGGAAGAAACTACAATCCGAGTTTTTTCGTGAATATGGATATCCAAAAAGCGATAACCTTTTTAGTTCAGTAATTTACCTTTGGTCAATGCCATTTAGGGAATACCAGTACTCCGGGATGGATTTGATGGTTAAACCATCTGTAAAATTGAGCATACAGGATATTGAACCAATTGAATATATGATAACCACTAAATCTTGGTGGGATACTGCGGATTTCGTGGCAGCATCCCTTGCAGGAAAATATTTTAGGTTATTTCCCGAAAAAATTACCACGGTAACCGGCCAGTGGATTGAATCTGATAATATATGGCTTAAGAGAAGCGCATTGTTGTTTCAGCTAAAGTATAAAAGCAAAACAGATGAAAAACTTTTATTCGATTATATTAAAAAAGAATCTTCCCACAAAGATTTCTTTATCAGGAAAGCTATCGGATGGGCTTTGAGGGAATATTCAAAATCAAATCCGTTGGCGGTAAAGGAATTTATCCATAACAACGTCATTTCTCCACTAAGTAAAAAAGAAGGATTGAAAATAATTAATAAAAAGGAAAGCAGCTTATGAAAGCTGAAAAAAACACTGGTATCATTAGAGCGACAACCGTAATAGGGGTGCTTAGGGAAGGAAAAGCAGCCATGGGATCCGACGGCCAGGTTTCGTTCAACAACACAGTACTGAAGCATACAACAAAAAAAGTACGAAAACTATACGACAATAAAATACTGGCTGGTTTTGCAGGAGCAACAGCAGACGCCTTCACACTATTACAACGATTCGAAGAAAAACTTGAATCATATAGGGGTAATCTTTACAGAGCCTCTATTGAGCTGGCAAAGGACTGGCGTACCGACAGATACCTGCGAAGGCTCGAGGCTATGCTGGCAGTAATGGACAAAACAAAGGCGCTTTTAATCAGCGGCACAGGTGATGTTATCGAGCCCGATGATAACATTATTGCAATAGGCTCCGGTGGCAGTTATGCCCTAGCGTCTGCACGTTCATTAATAAAGTACACAGAGCTGAATCCAGCACAAATAGTAGAAGAATCGCTGAAAATTGCCTCCGAAATTTGTATTTATACAAATTCTAATATTACTTTAGAAGAATTATAATAGTCCCAATTGTTTATGAATAAACTACCGGTATCTAATAATGAGTGAATCAACCGAAATAAAATTATCAGAAGAGCAAAAAGACAAATTAGTAAATTTTGTAATTCATGAAAAAAACAAACAACTAACACCTTTACAAATTGTAGCCGAACTGGATAAGTTCATCATTGGCCAGGGCGATGCAAAGAAAGCAGTTGCTATAGCCCTTCGCAATAGGTGGCGCAGACAGCAGGTGGCCAAAGAACTGCGAGATGAAATAATGCCTAATAATATCATTATGATAGGCCCTACCGGCGTGGGAAAAACAGAAATTGCCCGCAGGCTGGCCCGCCTGGCAGGAGCTCCATTTGTAAAAGTCGAAGCAACGAAATTTACCGAGGTAGGTTATGTTGGAAGAGACGTGGAGTCGATGGTTCGGGACCTTGTGGAGCGCGCCGTATCAATTGTCCGTGATGAAATAGCCGTTCTTAAGAAAAAAGAGGCTAAGATTGCTGCCGAAAACAGGATTCTCGACATCCTGATTCCACCCGTAAAGCGAGGCCCTTCGTTCGATACGGCTACCGACCAGGATATTGATGATAATACAAGAACAAGGGAAAAATTCCGCAAAATGCTACAGGATGGTAAGCTGGACGACAAACCAATCGAATTGGAAGTTTTAGTGGACCAGATGCCCTCGTTACAGGTATTGGGGCCGATAGGTATGGACGAAATGGGAATGAATCTTCAGGATTTATTTGGCAGTATCCTACCCAAAAAGAACAAAAAACGCAAGATGAAAGTTTCTGAAGCCAGAGAAGTGCTCGAAAAAGAAGAATCCGAAAAACTTATAGACATGGAATCAGCCGTGAAAGAAGCAATTGGCAGGGCGGAGAACTCGGGAATAGTCTTTATTGACGAAATTGATAAAATTGCATCCAGAGGCCAGTCGTCGGGCCCGGAAGTATCACGCGAGGGAGTGCAGCGCGATCTGCTGCCCATTGTTGAGGGTACATCGGTAAATACAAAATATGGACCTGTGAAAACAGAGCATATTTTGTTTATTGCTTCGGGTGCTTTCCATGTATCTAAGCCGTCCGACCTTATTCCAGAATTGCAGGGCAGGTTCCCCATCAGAGTTGAGCTCAAAAGCCTGACAGAAGAGGATTTCGTAAAAATTCTTACTATACCGGAGCATGCTTTAATAAAACAATACAAAGCGCTATGTGCAACAGAGAATATCGAATTGAATTTCGACGATAATGCAATTAAAGAAATTGCTTCTATTGCCGCCAAGGTAAATGACGAAGTGACAAATATCGGAGCCAGGAGGCTGCATACAATTATGACGACCCTTTTAGAAACTCTGCTGTTTAATGCACCTGATAATATCGAGAAAGGGATACATACAATAGATGCTGAAACGGTCAGAGGAAACCTTAAAAACATTATCACAGACAGTGATCTTAGAAAATTTATTTTATAATATAGAAGCAGAATTAAATGAACCTGGTAGCTATTGTAGGACGCCCCAATGTTGGCAAATCGACTCTTTTCAATAGAATTGTAGGCGCTAAAGAAGCAATTGTAGAAGCCACCCCGGGAGTAACCAGGGATAGGATTTTTGGCGAGTCGGATTGGCAGGGCAAGTATTTTACTGTTATAGACACCGGCGGTTTCATTCCCGGCTCAGAAGACGATATCGAGAAGGCAATACGCGAGCAGGCATATATCGCTATAGAAGACGCTGATGTTATTCTTTATGTTTGCGACGGCAGAGACGGAGTGACCGCCTACGATTATGATATTGCCGAAATACTTCGCAGGACAGAAAAACCAATTGTTTTGGCTGTAAATAAGTGCGATAATGCCATACAGGATGCCAATTCCTTCGAGTTCCACACTTTAGGCCTGGGCGAACCATACCCTGTATCGGCTATAAGCGGCAGAAATTCCGGCGATATGATGGATGCGATTACTGCCCACCTGGCAGATGTTTCGAAAGACGAGGAAGACCCAAGACTCAAAATTGCAATAGTAGGCAGGCCCAATGCTGGAAAATCAAGCCTTACGAATTCACTGCTCGGCGAAGAACGCATGATTGTTACCGATATACCTGGCACAACAAGGGATTCTATCGACAGCATTGTAAAATATTATGGCGAAGAAATTTTGCTAAGCGACACTGCAGGGCTTCGCAAAAGAAGCCAGGTAAAGGAAAATGTGGAAATGTACAGCATCATGAGGACAGCAAGAGCAATTGAAAGATGCGATGTTGCTGTAATAATGCTCGATGCTGTTAGGGGGCTCGAGGAGCAGGATAAAAAAATTATTAACCAGGTGGACGAAAACCGTAAAGGTATGCTTATTGCCGTTAACAAATGGGATTTAGTAGAAAAAGACCACAAAACTGCAGATATTTTTGTTAAAGACTTTTATTCAGCTCTTAAAACCTACGATTACCTGCCAATATTATTTATTTCTGCCAAATCAAAGCAAAGAATAACGAAAGTGCTGGAATACTCAAAGCAAATTAAGTTGAGGAGAGAAACCAGGATTTCTACATCAAAGCTAAACCAGACAATACTGCCCGAACTTGAGAAAACACCGCCACCTTCTGTGCAGGGCAGGGATTTGAGACTTAATTATATTACTCAGGTGAAAACCGAACCGCCGGTTTTTGCATT
>DAINRZ010000071.1:0-11010 GCA_036741575.1 Kapaibacterium sp. (SeqCode) | reverse complement strand
GGAATCCTCGTCCAGTACACTATCTGTCAGTAATATCCTGTTTCGAACATCCTGATTATTCCATATTCTGTTCCCTGTGCTATTCCGATTAGTTCCCAATTATCGCCATTTTGCCTGAAGAGGCCGCCCCCGCATTCTCCGAAATAGAATTTTCAAGTACATCGAAGCTCCCCTGAGTCTGCTGCAATGATAGGTCAGGCAATTAAGTTGGGGATAAAATTAATCCCGCATTGTTGGTTTAATTCCCCGAAGTTTTCTTCGATTAACAGATTATTTTTTGATGATAATGCGAAATTTGCTTTGGGGTAGTTCGATTTTTGAACACAGTTTTCAATTATATTATATCACAATAATAATCACTTTTTATTTTTAGGTGAATCAATTAAATTCCAATTCAGAATCCATGCAAGCAAGTCAAGAATCCTCCCACTGCCCGCCTCGGAGGGGAACATATAATCTCTGTTAGTATATATATTCGCAGACTTAACCAGAAAGCATTTTGCTTAGTCCTCAAAATTTTAATGTGTGACAAATTAATCCACCCAAAGCACTTTGCTCGGGGCATTGCCGCAGGCAATGCAATATAGTAATCAATCTAATAACAAATCGGTGGGCATATTTTTTAGTCAGTCTGAAAAAAAACATTCCCCTTCATCGTTAAATTTGAATGAAGGGGAACGAGGGTTGTTTAATCTATTAATTGGTGTGCTGCGCCGTTACACTATCTCGCGCTTGATATAGTGAGTGTGCAGCAGTTCGTGCGACTTGTGGCTGAGCGGCTTTGTCAGGAACGAATTGTAAATCTCCGCAACCTCTGGATTCTCGTGCGATTTCCTGATTGCTTTGCCTTCGTCTTCCTTGTAAATTGCGCTTATCCTCTTCATCCTTATATCGTCGGTCGTATATCTTGGCTGTCCTCCGCCGCTGATGCAGCCGCCCGGACAAGTCATCACTTCAATAAAATGGAATTGCTCGCCGTTTTTCACGTTTTCAATCACTTTTTCAGCATTTTTCAGTCCGTGTACCACACCTACCTTCAGTTCCACTCCGTCTAAGAATTTCCATTCCGGCAAGCAATTCTCAAATTTTAATGTTGCAGTTTTATAATTATCCAATCCCATAATAGATTCCACATGCAGGTTCTCCGTTGGCAGGGGCCTGCCGGTAGCAATTTCGTAAGCAGTACGTACGGCCGCTTCCATTACGCCGCCTGTATTGGCAAATATGTCGGCAGCACCCGACGATGCACCGATTGGCGAATCCATCTGGCCGTCCGGCAGATTGGCAAAATCGATACCCGACTGCTTAATCATTTTTGCCAGCTCGCGGGTTGTCAGTACATAATCTACATCTTGTATGCCGCTATCGTTCATTTCGTCGCGCTGGCATTCGAATTTCTTGGCAGTGCAGGGCATTATCGATATAACAGATATATCGGAATATTCTTTGCAGATTTTCTCGGCATAATATGTCTTGGCAACAGAGCCGAACATTTGCTGCGGCGATTTGCACGACGAGAGGTAAGGCAGCATGTCTGGATGGTAATACTCGGCATATTTTATCCACGCCGGGCAGCAGCTTGTAAACTGCGGCAGCGGGACGTTTTCTTTATCTACTAAAGCTTTCTTCAACCTCATCAGCAATTCTGTGCCTTCTTCCATAATGGTTAGGTCGGCCGTAAAGTTTGTATCGAATACTTTATCGAACCCAAGATGCCGAAGAGCGGTAATCATCTTACCAGTTACAAGTGTGCCGGGTTCCATGCCGAAGGCTTCGCCCAGGGCAGCCCTGATAGCGGGGGCTGTTTGTACGATAACAGTCTTCGATGGATTATCTATTTCCTTCCATACTTCGTCGATGGATGAACGCTCTATGATTGCACCCACCGGGCATACTGCCGAGCATTGGCCGCATTGCACGCATGCCACATCCGAAAGATTGATGTTGAATGCCGGGGCAATGGTAGTGCTGTAGCCCCTGCCCTGCGGGAATATAGCTCCGACGTTCTGCATTTCCGTACATACCGACACGCACCTGCGGCATTTGATGCACTTTGCAGTATCGCGCACAAGGGCCGGTGTCGATTTGTCATAAAAAGGCTTTGCTTTTTCTCCGTTGTAGTGCAGGTCGAATACACCTAACTCCCTGGCAACAGACTGTAATTCACAGTCTTCGTTGCGGTCGCATGTCTTGCAGTCGCCGTCGTGTTCCGACAGCAGCAATTCTACTACCAATTTGCGGGCATTGCGTACCTTGCGTGTATTGGTAAGAATGTTCATTCCTTCTGTTACAGGATTGGTGCACGACGCCACCAGCTTGCCGCTGCCTTCGAGCTCCACAAGGCATACTCTGCATGCGCCTATTGGCCTGCGTTTTTCCATATTGCACAGGGTGGGCACCCTGAAACCGGCTTTTCTGACTGCTTCGAGGATAGTGGTACCCTCGGGCACCACCATATTCTGGTTATTAATATTTATAGAAATCATTTTCTCACTCCGGAATTAATTTTTACCATAATCACATCTCAAACATCTCTGCGCCTGCCTTATAGCTTCGGCTTCGGTCCATGACTGTTCCACCTCGTCGAAGTTGTTCTTGCGCCTGTCCACCGAAAGCAATACCATTTTCCTTCTTGGGTATGGAACCGGTTCGGCATCGGGATCGTATGCAGTGTCGAGATGTTTCTCTTCGCGCCAGAAAGCATGATTTTCACCGGTCAGGTATTCATCGATGCCTGCTGCGGCCCTTTCGCCTGCTGCCACTGCTTCGATAACGGTCCTGCCGCCTGTGCCTGCTGCGTCGCCGCCAGCAAACACCCATGGAATTGAAGTCTGGCCTGTGGCGTCGTCGATAACTATACTGTATTCGCCGTGCATCTTGAGCTGTGTCGTGCCTAGGTGGACAAGTTCGAGGTCGAATCCCTGGCCGCAAGCCTGGATAACCTGGTCGCACTCTACAATAAATGTCTCGTTGTCCTGTATGGGCCTGCGCCTTCCTGTATGGTCAAATTCTCCGAGCTTCATAAGGTTGCAGCGGACTCCTGCGATCTTACCCTTATCTTCGATTATTTCCCTCGGGTTGGTCAGAGGCATCAGATGGATACCTTCCTGCAATGCTTCTTCGATTTCCTCGGCATAAGCGGGCATTTCTTCGTAGCTGCGCCTGTAGATTACCGTTACCGATTCCGCGCCCAGCCTGATTGCTGTCCTGGCTGCGTCGATGGCTGCATTACCGCCGCCTACAACAACTATCTTCTTGCCGACTTTAACAGACCCCCTCAGGTTGTATGTCTTCAGGAAGTCCATGGCATTTGTCACCCATTCGTTTTCCATTCCGGGTAAGTCGAGGCAAATGCCTTTTGGTGTTCCAATTCCCAGGAATACTGCATCGTAGCCCTGCTCCTTCAGGTCGCTCAGCCAATAGTCCCTGCCAAGCGCCCGGTTGCAAATGATTTCCACTCCCATATTCTCTATCATACGTATCTCGCGGGCCAGGATTTCCCTTGGCAGCCTGTAAGACGGGATAGTCTGTACCAGCATGCCGCCCGGGCGGTGTTCTGCTTCGAGAACTGTTGGTTTGTAGCCAAGCCTTGCAAGGAAATATGCGCATGAAAGGCCTGACGGCCCTGCGCCGATTATGGCAATTTTGCGTTTTGCATTTTCTTCGTTTTCTCGCATTTCGGGCATCTGGACGACGATTTCCTGATCGACCATGAAGCGCTTGAGAGCCCTGATAGAGATGGAATCGTCGAGCGCAGCGCGGCGGCATTTTTCTTCGCATGCATGGAAGCAAACCCTGGCGCATACCGCCGCAAACGGGTTCCTGTCCCTGTGCAGCCTTAGCGCTTCGGCATAACGCCTCTCGCCGATTAGCGAAACAAATCCCGGTACGTCCACATGGGCCGGGCATGCACTCTGGCAGGGGGCACGCACAAGGCCTGAGCAAACGCCGGCCGGGCATGTTTTATCCTTAATATGCGCTTCGTATTCATGCCTGAAATGCTTGATTGTAGATAGAACAGGATTGGGGGCAGTTTGTCCTAATCCACACAATGCCGTCTCTCGTATCTGATTACCCAACTCTATTAACGTCTCTATATCCGTTTCCTGCCCCTTGCCTTCGCAAATCCTGTTCAGTATCTCAAGCATTCTCTTTGTCCCGACACGGCACGGCACACATTTGCCGCAGGATTCTTCCTGTACGAATTCCAGGAAGTACCTGGCAACGTCCACCATGCATGTGTCTTCATCCATTACTATCAATCCGCCGGAACCCATAATTGCGCCTAAACTCTGCAGCGATTCGTAATCCAGCGGCACATTGAGATTCTTTTTTGGTATGCATCCGCCCGAAGGGCCGCCTATCTGGGCTGCCTTGAATTTCTTACCGCCGGGGATGCCTTTGCCTATATCATAAATCAATTCGCCGAGCGTAGTGCCTACGGGCACTTCTACAAGGCCTGCCATATTGATGGCGCCAGCCAGTGCAAATACTTTTGTGCCCTTGCTCTTGGCTGTGCCGAATTCGGCGAACCATTCGCCGCCTTTATTTATTATAACAGGTACGTTTGCAAATGTTTCGACGTTGTTCAGCACCGAGGGTTTATCCCACAGGCCGCGCTCTGCCGGGAACGGAGGCCTGGGCCTGGGTTCGCCCCTTTTGCCTTCGATGGAAGCCATCAGGGCAGTTTCCTCGCCGCAAACAAATGCGCCCGAACCCATCCTGATTTCGAGGTCGAAATTAAATTCGCTGCCGAAAATATTTTTGCCGAGCAGGCCTACTTCGTAAGCCCTGTCGATGGCATTCTGCAGCCTTTCGACAGCCAGCGGGTATTCAGCCCTGACGTACACGTATCCCTGCGAAGCGCCGATTGCATAAGCGCCGATTGCCATACCCTCGATAATCGTATGCGGGTCGCCTTCGAGCACGCTGCGATCCATAAATGCTCCCGGGTCGCCTTCGTCGCCGTTGCACAGCATATATTTCTGGTCGGCTTTGTTGCCAGCGGCAAACGACCATTTCATCCAAGTGGGGAATCCGGCGCCGCCTCTGCCCCTGATGCCCGAGGCTTTCATTTCATTTATTACGTCTTCGGGTTTCATTTTGGTCAATACTTTGGCAAGGGCCTGGTAGCCGTCGCAGCCAATGTATTCTTCGATGCTCGAGGGGTCTATCTTGCCGCAGTTGCGCAGCACTATTTTTGTCTGTGCCTTGAAGAAATCAATATCGGTCATAACCGGGACAGGCGCTTCTGTTGCGTCGTCTTTCCAAGTCAGCCTGTCGACAATATTACCGTTGACGATATGCTCGTCGATAATTTCTTCGACGTCCTCGGGGTGCACATTCTGGTAGAAAATCTTTTCGCGGGCAGTGACGATAACGGGGCCTTTGACGCAGGGGCCAAGGCAGCCGGTTTCGACGACTTTGACCGAAGATGCCAGGTTTTTCTCTCCGAGCAGCCTTTCGAATTCATCCTTCACGGCTTTTGCGCCCGAAGCTATACAGCCGCCGCCGGCGCAAAGCAGGATTTTTTCCTTTATTTCGCCGCCTAATTTTTTGTTTTCATCGTGCACTGCTTTTCTTATTGCGTTCAGTTCTTCGATACTGCTTATCGTTTCAATTGCTATCATACCAATACTTCCTTCTTAGCTTGTTTTTCCAGCGCTTTATAATAAGAAATGATTTCGCCGATTTTCTCGGGTTTCACCCTTTGGTGGACGGTATCGTTTATCATGATGACCGGGGCAAGGCCGCAGGCTCCGAAGCACCGCCCGACGTCGAGCGAGAACAGGCGGTCGGGGGTAGTCTGGCCTACATCTATTTTCAAGTGCCTGTTCAGCGAATCGAGCACACCTTTGCCGCCGCGCACGTAGCATGCAGTGCCGAGGCAAACCCGAACCATATACTTACCGCGGGGATACCTTGAGAAAAAGGAATAGAAACTGATGACGCCGGCCACTTCGCTGTATGACTTGCCCAGTTTCACCGAGATACGTTTAATTGCATCTGCCGGCAGGTAGCCGAACAGGTTTTGAGTTATCTGAAGAACGGGAATCAAAGCTCCGGCTTTGCCGGTATAGTCATCGATGACTTCGTCGAGGATTTTGTAAAGCTCTTCTTCCGTCGTTTCATCCGTGCATCCGCACTTGTAATCTTTCGTCATTTCACCGCTCCGAAAAAATATTTTCCGCACTTTTTCAATTATTTAACTATTTACAATATCAAAATTATGACAGGGAGCGGCCCAATAATTATAGTAATAAGTTCTATTTACTTGTCATATTATTTATGACATGCTTTAATTACAAACCACTCAGAAGCATTTATTTATTTTATGAACCTCTGTGTTTATATTGGGATTTTAAGTTTTTGATAAAGTAGTATGCCCCGACTTATTATAATCGGCTTTATTCTCATCCAAGACTATAACATAAGGATTAAGTCGTTTATAAACAAACAAAGAGGCTGCAAATGTATCATCAATTGCAGCCCCTGTTACAAGAATTCAAATCTTAAAGAAAACTATTAACGTTGTATTACGATATTTCTCCTGATTATTACAGAACCATCATTTATAATAATACTGTAAATACCTGGCGATAAAAGGGAGGTATTTATAACAATCCGTCCGCCATTCGATTCTTCGGGATCAATTTTCATTACTTTATTCCCAAGCAAGTCGAAAATTTCTACACAGGTGTTCAATCCTATTTCGTTCATTGTATCGATATAAGCAAAATGGCTCGATGGATTAGGGTAAATCGAGATATCAACTTTCGAATTTAGATTATCATCGGCACTATTTGGATTATCGGGACAAAAGAATGATACACCCGAAACAGTGCCAATCCATAAGCAGCCTTGCCCGTCGATATCTATGCCTGCTGTATAATTGGAGCTAATGCCAGAATTCCCGGTATTAAACGATTCCGAGCCGGAATAATCAAATTTAACAAGGCCGTTGCCCTCGGTGGCAAGCCAGTAACATCCCCTTGTTGTATCTACTTTAATATCCCAGATATAATCAGTTAATGCGCCGTTACCCGAGTTATATTCCTTAAACTCTTCGCCATCGTAAGTTACCAATCCCAAATCGCCTGTACCTATAAGAAGGGTGTTATTTTTATCAACCTCCAGATCGTATATTGCGAATGATTTAAAACCGGAATTATCCATGTTGTAATTCGTCATTTGTCCCCCGGCATACTTAAACAGGCCATAGCCGAAAGTGCCGAACCAAAAAGTTCCCGTATAATCTTCTATAATAGCATAAACACTAAGCGATATAGAATCCGAATTTAATTCGGGTATATCGTGGAAAGCGCCGCCTTCAATATATTGCACTCCCGATTTGCTCTCTAATTCGCCGTTATCTTCTGTTGCCACCCAGATTCTTTGGTTTTTATCGACATATAAAGCTGTAACGAAGTTATATTTCAGCCCGGAATTCTCTGAATTATAAACCTTCCATCCCGAAATGCCCTTGGAATCATCCCATACTGCAAGGCCGCCGGTAGTTCCAAAGTACTTTACATTATTCTTATCTTTTGCCATTACCAAGATCTCATCGGACGGCAGCGGCGAATTTCCCGAATCGTACATATCCCAGTAATTACCGTCTGTTTTGGTAAATCCGTAGTAGGTTGGAATAAATACTTTATTGTCATTATCTATTAAAGGTTTACCTGTATTATTGGCAGATAAATCGTTGTTAGCAATAAGAATAGGCATGAAATTATTAACGAAATCCGTTTTTATTATTCCTTTGCTCAGGCTGCCAATCCATTTCATTCTGTCATTATCCACACAAATGGCAGTAACGAAACCGTCCTTCAGTCCGTGCGACTCTTTAGTGAATTTCATCCAGTTCGAACCATCATACCTGGCAATTCCATATCCCTGTGTGCCTATCCATACTATTTTCCCTTTTTCGATATAAATGCAGGACGTCTGATTGGATTGGATTACGGAATTTGTTGTATTATAGACAGTCCATTCCGAACCGTTAAATTTCGATACTCCTTGCTCGGTGGCAATCCAAATATTATTATCCTGATCGCTCGAAATGCCATATATAACATCGGATGAGATACTGGAATTAAGGGTATTGTATTCAGTAGTTTTGCCCGAAGAATCCATCATTATTAATCCGTGCTCGTAACTGCCTGCCCAAATGCTGCCTTTTGTATCAATATGCAGGGTATTGAGAACGCTTGTGGGAAAATTAAAGTTCTCTTCGGAGTATTCCTCCCAGTCTGTACCATCAAATTTTATCAATCCGTTGTGCCTGGTAGCAAACCATATATTGCCTTGAGCATCGCATTGCACGCTCATTACTTTCTCAGGCAATATCGAATTGCTTTCGTTATATATAGTCCATTCGCTGCCATTGTAGGAAGCGGCGCCGGCATCGTATGTCCCTATCCACAATATATTATTGCTGTCAAGGCATACCGAAGTAATAAAATTGCCAGGGATATCAGAATTGGACCTTTTATAAACCTGCTTCTCGAATTCCGGTATGATATATTTCACGAGGCCGCCCTCGGTGGCAATCCAGCATGTATCGTTTTGAATTAACATCTGGTTTATCATCCTCATATTGGTATAGTTTTCCCAGCTACTTGCCTGGGCAGCGCCATAATCTGACAGCATCAATGCAGAAATGAAAATTAATAATAATTGCCTCATAGTCTTTCTCCTTACGTTAATAATAATCTTTTCCGACGCCATTTACGAAAAAAAAAGACAAAATGTTTCAAAATGAAAAGGTATTATTAAGCGAGCTATGACACATTAAACGGCATTTCATTACGTTAAGTATCAATAAGGTCAATAACTTATTTTGCGGATTAAAAGACATTTAAGGTAATTGGATTGGAATAAATAATCGATTTTCTGTAGTTCATTTCTTGCTTCGAGGTACTATTCAATTGCTATCTTAATACTTTCACTACGTTTTCGCTCTGGGAGAAACACCCGGGAAGGCCTTCGCACCAAATTGATACCCCTTCTTCGCTTTTCATCATTTTTATTTTATATTTCATTTATATCCATTTTTTTTATGTATTTAATATGATAAAATGGTTTTATTTTTTAATGTATTACATTGCATTAGCCCCACATCCCCACAGATTCAAGGATTAGGCGGCGGGCGAGGTGCTGTGCATTGGCAACGTCGAAAACGGATAGCCCGTATATTTTTTCGCCAACTCTGTGCGAAGCAATTTCACTTCTTAGGTAACTGATATAGCATATTGCATCAGGCAAATAAGGATATCCATCATCTATAAAAAAGGAAATATCATCTTTATATTCAGGCGAGTCAGCCCACTCTGCACGTTTTTCTATCTTTACCCTTCTTTTTATTTCATTTTCTGTTGGTTCTCCTCTTGCCATCCAAACGATTGGTTTATTAACATTAATATTCGCTTTTTTCAATCTATTTAATAAATTCTGAAGGGTTTCAGTATTCCAGTCACCATTTGGTTTATGACTTGGTTTTTCTTTAGAAGCCCGTATTTCTAGACATAATTCTTCAACAATTGAATAGGCAAATATAATTGCATAAGCAAATTTAATTTGAATGTAAGTATATTCAGTAGTTTTCCAATCTACTTCTTCATGAAGGGACATTGAATCTATAAAATACATTTCTGTACATAATTTAAATTTATTGATAGCATTTATTAAATTAATATTATTACTAGCCTTTGCAGTTAGATAAAAGTATTCGGGATTAGAAGGATGGTGAAGTGGCTGAAAGGGTTTGTATATAGAGATTAATGTATCAAAACCCTCAAGATCAATTCCTACTTCAAAAGGGAAATTTGGGTCCATAATATCACCCCTTGTTTCATCAATCACTGTTGATGAGGAATGCACATTGAATAATACATTCTGTGCAATGGTTTCATTTTCAGCAACAATTATAAACTCTAAACCATTATAATACTTATTATATTCCCAAGTTATTTCCCAGTCAGTGCCTTTATAGTTTTAGGATATTAATTTTAAAGATTTTTTCCTTATGTGTTTAAAAGGATAATCATCGGGCCTGTGCACATCATGGCTATTCAAGAGCATATATCCAGTATGAAATTTTTTAAGCATAGTCGTTTATAATTATAAACAAAAAATTGTGTGATTATAAATAGATTGAAATAATTCAAGAGACAACATCATTTATAATTCTCTTCCGCTTTTATAAGTAATTCTTTCAATATTATCTCATGTTTCTTCAAATCACCTTTATTAAGCCTAATTCTATAACTTCCCCACCTTGATTCGTAACCAATAAAATCTAAGTCGTTATTCTCAATTATTTCATCAAATTCCTGAGTTTTAGGTAGTTTTAGTTCGAGCCTTGTAAAATTCTTCTTAGGTCTAAATATTGCAAAATTATTTGGTTGCCCGCCTTTGGATAATCCAATATAAAACTTATTATATTTTAATAGATAACCTGTTTTAAAGCTATTGATAATTTCCAGTATTTGGTCAACAATTTTTACAGTAACTTCAGTCCCCCTTTTTATCCAATATTCCCTATTAGTTTCTTCCTGTATTTCCTCATCCTCATCGACAAGACCCAATGGTAATTCATCTAGTACTTTTGTAAAAACAAGGCCAATATCATCACCAAATTTAAATGCGTTCATCTGAATAGCAATTAGTGGAATGAAACCATTAAATAAGCTGATAACATTTAGAAATCTACTTGTAATATCTTCTGCAATAATAACAGCGCAATGGTCATACTGAGGATACCTTTTTTTCTCTATATCCCAATACTCAATTGTTCTTATAATATGATTTTCATCAGTCTTTCCTAATTGTATCTCAATTTCATACCTGCGATTTGATTCTGGATCCTGCAAAAGTAAATCAAGCCTGCCTGCTCTTGGTTGTAACCTCTCTTTATCTTTTAGTATAAAATCACCTAACCCGATAATAGTGGGGTCTTCAGCTATTTTCTCCTGTATCATTTTCTCGTTAATTAGATTATTGTTC
>DAINRZ010000070.1:0-11070 GCA_036741575.1 Kapaibacterium sp. (SeqCode) | reverse complement strand
CGGAGGGAGGAATTTTTTCCTCCCTCCTATCGTTATATGTAATTCTAATTCTTTTTTTGAGCAGTTAATATATACAAACTTATAGAATCCTTGAATCGGTTTGCAATGGCGATTTGGTTTTATAAACAATATTTCAAAGGTTTTCTAACCACTTGAAAAGGAATTACCGGTTTTGAGAAGTTTCAACCAGGCTAAAAATGGAAATTCTTTACTTTTGCACGGGATGGCTATGTCGGATATTAAAATCTGTAAGATGCAGAAAGCAGGCCTGCCGTGCAAAGAAATCTATGTTTATAAGCCTAAGCCTTAGACTATAGAAATCCACATGCTTAATATCAGGAGAAAACTGAAATTGAAACTAAAACCAATAACGATTTATTATTTACTAATTTATAATTTTGGCTCCTAAGATTAATGCGGCAAAGTGTTTCAGACGGCCTGCTCGTCGATTGTCATAAAATTTTCCACTAAGTCGTAACCGGCGCCTGCCCTTAAAATTGAGAACTTGTCATCGTTTGTCATATCGATTATTGTAGATTCGCCCTGGAAATTATATTCATCCGAACGCACAGCAACATCTACTATTGATATAAAGGCATCGAGAACTGCTTCCGGGTCGGTCTTCCCGTCTATACCATCCATTTTTGCAGAAATTGATATTATTGGCGAGCCGAGTTCCGTTAGCAATGCCCTGCACAGACGATTATCTGGCACTCGGAGGCCGGCTGTTTTTCGTTTTGGATTCTGTGCAAATTTGGGTACCAGCTTCGAAGCAGGCAGTATGAATGTATATGGGCCGGGTATCAGTGCGTTTATCACTCTGTATGCCGAATTGCTCACTTTGGCAAACAAAGATAGGTTCGAAAGTGAATCGGTTAGAAAAGTCATTGATTTGGCTTCCGATATTCGTCTGATTGCACGGATTTTTTCTATTGCGTTTTTGTTGGAAAGCTCGCAGCCAAGAGTGAAGCCTGTATCCGTGGGATACAGCACAACAGCTCCTTCGTTCATTGCCTCGGTGATTTTCTTTATTTTTCTCAATTCCGGTGTTTTGCTGTGCAATGTCAATACTAATGATGCCATGAATACCTCGCTGCAATCGTTTTAAAAAAATCCAAGTTCAATTACTTACTTTTTTACAATGTTATAATACCAAATAATTTTGTAAAAGTCAATTTTTTATTTTTTGCCTTCAGTTTTTTTTCCTTTTAAAAAACAAATAGAACGGCACACCTGTGGCAACAAGCAACAAGCCGAACAGTGAGCGGATGACATTCGTTTCGCCGTCGAGTGCGTCTTTTGTTTCGTAATACGTCGCAATATCATTGTATAGTGTCAGGAACACAAATACTACTGCAAAGGCAATAAAAATTATTGGAATATACGGATAACCGAACACCTTGTATGGCCGAGGCTCATCGGGCATTTTGCGGCGCAGGATAAAAACGCCGTAAGCGCCCAGGGCATAGAATACCCAGCTTACGAATATCAGCATATCAGTCAGTATGTCGAATGTGCCGCTGAGAATCAGTACACTCGTCCATGCCGACTGCAGTAAAAGCGAATTGGCTGGTGTCCTGTATCTGGGCTGTATTCTGCCAAACGGCTCGTAAAACAAGCCGTCGCGCGACATTGCAAAATATACCCTTGCGCTAACGAGTATCGTACCGTTCGAGGTACCGAATGTAGATATCATGACGGCAGCGGCCACGAAGCCTGCACCAAAACTGCCGAAAGCCCTGGCTGCCACATCCGAAGCCACTAGCTGCGAGCCGGCCATCTCGCCGACAGGCATTACATAAAGATAAGCAAGGTTTGTCAGAACATAAATTATTATTACAATAAGAGTGCCCCAGAACAACGCTTTTGGAATAGTCCTGTTCGAATCCTTAACTTCTTTGCCTATGTACGTAATATTATTCCATCCGTCGAAAGCCCAGAAGGCGCCCGAAAGTGCTGCCACAATACCACCCATCAGGCTGATTCCGCTAATACTGAATCCCTGCGTATCGGCAGCAAAATTCCCAAAAGAGCCATTGCCGTATGCAAAGCCAAAAAAGATAAGCGCCCCTATGGCAGCAACTTTAGCCCAGGTGAAAAATGCCGACACCAGGCCGCCCGACTTAACGCCATAATAATTAATAAGCGAAAGCATGTTGACTACAAATATTGCCAGTGCCTTGACTCCAAAATCCTGCAGCGGGTATATTTCGCCTATACCGGGCAGGAAAATCCTTACGCTTTGTTCTATCTCGTGCGAGAATCGGGGCAGTTGCCAAAAGTACTCGGTATATTGCGCAAAAACATAGGTTATCGATGCTATAGAGCCGGTTTGCACTACTATTAGCATTGCCCAGCCATAAATAAATCCGAAGAAATCGCCGTACATTCTTCGAAAATAAATGTACTGGCCGCCTGTTTTGGATATCATCCCAGCCACTTCGCCGTTTGTAAGTGCGCCGAATAGAGTTATAATACCTGCAACAACCCATATTGCTATCAGCAATTCGGGGCTGCCAAGCTGCGAGGCCATTGTTGCGGGCTTTTTAAATATTCCGGATCCCACCATTGCTCCGATTACAATGGCTATCGTTGTGTATAGGCCGAGCTTCGACAGTAACTCAAGGGATTTCGGCTGTTCGTTGTCGTTCATTTATTAAAACAAATAATTAGCTTTTTCGAAAAATAATTTTCTGCAAAGTTAATTAACTTTCGAAACTGAAAATAATACTAATATTACTTATTTAAATAATTTTAAACCGAGAGTGTTGGTCAAAAACATTTATACCGGGGAACAAATTATAATTAGCACCGGTTATTAATAAGGGCTTATTTGGGCAGCCTGCCGAAAATTTTCAGGATAAACCTGTGGAATGAATGAGGGCCTGTGGGTTTCGCAAACATTAAAATACAGCGCCCCAATATCACGTTAAGGCCGTTATTTTCTGCCTTTTGGATTACTTCCGGAGATTCGGCACCCTGCTGCACCCATATATTTTTAATGCCTTTGGCAATGGCGCTTTCCATCAGGCCGGGAGTTATTTCTTTTTTCGAGAGCAACACCACAGATTTGGCATCGCCCGGCAAATCGCTAATTGATTTATAGCATACCTGGCCGTCAATTGTGTCGGCATTTGGATTGACCGGATAGACATTGAAACCCTTGGCGCGCATTTCTTTGTAAACGGAATAACCGAACTTCTTGTTGTTGCGTGATACGCCAACTATTCCAATAGCAGGCTGGGCAAAGAATTCTTCGATAGCCGAAGCGCTGGTTGTCTTTTTCATAATTTACACTTTATATTTATAAATATTTTTCAAATATAAAAAATTTCCAATCTAAATTACGGTGAATCAGCCAAAAAGTTACTTCTTTAAATCTGACCGGGAATCTTACCTGATTTATAGATGTACCCGGGCAATTCCCTGCTGAAAAAACGAGATGCTTCACCGGCAAATTCGATTAATAAATCCAGGTTAATATCTTCCCTTATTGCAAATGACTGAAACATCTGCACTAAGTCTTCCGTCGAAACATTCCCCGAAGCCAGTTTGGTGAACGGGCAACCGCCCAGCCCGCCAAAAGCCGATTCGAAATAGGTGACGCCTGCTTTGTAGGCCGCATAACAATTAGCCATGCCCATGCCGTATGTATTGTGGAAATGGCAGGCTGTTTCTACTTCGGCACTCATTTCGTGTAGGGCAGTAAAAATCCTGAATACTTTTTCGGGATTGGCATGGCCTGCCGTATCGGCAAGGCTGATGTTTTTTATTCCGGCATCTATGTATTTTGCGACGATACCCAGGACTTTTGCCTCGTCGATTTGGCCTTCGAATCCACAACCGAAAGCAGATTGCACTGATGCCTGTACCAATTTGCCTTCAGCCAAAATGGTTTTAGCTATACTAATGATTCTCTCCTGTGCTTCGCCCACGCTCATGCCCGTGTTTTTCATGCTGTGGGTTTCGCTGGCACTTACACCGACGCATATAAGGCCGACATTGCACTGTAATGCCCGATCTAAACCTTTTTCGTTCAGCACAAGCCCTGACAATACTACATCGCCGGTCTGCTTATCATCCTGAAAGTATTCGACCAGCTTGTCAGTATCTGCCATTTGCGGCACTTTTCCCGGATGGACGAACGAACCTGCCTGAATAATATCTATTCCCGTCCGGGACAGCCTTTTAATCCACGCAGTTTTATCTACGAAGGGCACCACCTGCTTTTCCATCTGCAGGCCGTCCCTCATACCAACATCATGTATTTTTATAGTTTTCATATTTTCGTCAGTTGTTATTGGTAAGCCATTTCTTTTAGCCTGTAGGATTTTATAAACTCGACAAGCCTTTTTAGCAATTCCGTTTCCCTTATATGAATTATATCGAGTATGCAAGCCACTTTGCAGAGAAGTTCCCTATCGAGGCCTTCGGAAACAGAACGCAGAAGGTTACCTGCTTTGTCCCAGTCGTCTGCTATCTTGACGTAATCAACTCCTGCCCTTTTCAGGAAATCGATATGTATTATTTCGTCGCATTCGCGCAGGAAATTGCCGTAAAGCCTGCGGAAGCAGCCACCGCCGTTGCCGCCTATCTCATTTATCATGATAAATGCATCGAAAGCAGCAAGTCTGAGCTTCTCGTCGTCGAAATTCATCCACGACTCCCTTAGCTTCTCGGCGAAGAGCTTAATTCCTTTTAATCCGAGGTTTTTTATCGGAGGATTCAGCATAGCATCTGCATTCTTCTCAATTGCCCTGAAAATCATTTCTTTTTCCCGCTCCCTAATGCCGGTAAAATCGAAATGCAGAAGCCTGTTTGCCGGAGGAAAGGGTTTTTCCTTCGAATTTCGCGCCTTGGCAAGCAATTCCAGCGGTACAATATGATAATCGGCAGGCTGCTCGTCTTCGCGCAGAGTGACTTTGTATTCCGCTCCGTCCCTGTCAGAAACAAAAGCGGCGTTCTGCTCTTCATCTATTCCGAAAACAACTATGCTGTGGCCGCCAAAGTGGTAACCATCGGGCATACCTAAGTAGGGCAGGTATGCCATATCGGTGTAAATCATTGCCGGCTGGCCGCTTTCAATCATTTTTTTTATATCCTCGAAAGCTTTCTTAGGGCTTTTCGATTCCTTGGACTTGATTGAAATGCCAAGCGCTTCGGCCAGGTTAGCTTCCATTTCGCCGATTTTCACACGGCCGCCTATCATCGGGGCGGGAGCGTTTTCGTATTCAAAATAGAAGAAATTAAGCGCCGAACTGAGGCCCACAATCATTTCCTCGGATATCCTGTGGCCGTTGTAATACATGACCTGCCTGACGGAATTACTTACACAGTGGTAACCGTGCATCGGCTTAAAATTTTCGAGTATCGTTTTCATAAATACATTATTTCAAAGTTAAAATTACATATCGGTTACAAACTTAAGGCAAATAAATGTAATATGGAAATGATAGGGCAGCCAAAGTTATTATTGTATAAAGGTTGTGGGTTGGATGAAATTTGGATTGTGTGAGTTCAAACAGACAAAGCCCGCCAAAAGGCAGGCCTTGTTTTAATTCAAGTATAGTAATGGATTTATCTTACCAGATAACAGCCCTGTCTTTTTCGGCAAGGTAAAGTTTGCTTTCGGGCTTGATACCGAATGCTGTATAGAACTCGGGCACATTGCGAACCACACCGTTTACCCTGAATTTGCCAAGTGAATGTACATCTTCTTTAACACGCTTCATTAGCTCTTCATCGCGGATAACCTGGCGCCACATCTGTGCATAAGCCAGGAAAAACCTTTGCAATCCGGTGTAGCCATCGATTTCTTCTCCAGGGTTGGAACCTTGCTTAGTCATTTTAAAAGCATTCAGCGCAAGTGTGAATCCGCCAAAGTCTGCAATGTTCTCGCCGAGTGTCAGTTCGCCGTTGGAATAAACGGTAGTATCTTTCAATTGCACGTTGAACTTGCCGTATTGATCGACAAGGACATTCACCTGGCTGGAGAATTTCGAGGAATCGTCTGCCGTCCACCAGTTCGTCAGGTTGCCCGCTGCATCGTATAGCCTGCCCTGGTCGTCGAAGCCGTGAGTCATTTCATGAGCGATTACAACACCGATAGCGCCGTAATTAACAGCATCGTCTGCCTCCAGATTGAAGAACGGGGGCTGCAGAATCGCTGCAGGGAATACTATTTCGTTGCTCGAAGGATTGTAATAAGCATTGACTGTATGAGGATACATATGCCATTCGCCTCTATCGACAGGCTTATTGATCTTGCCCATCTGATAATCGAATTCGAAGGATGCCGCTTTCAATACATTGCCGATATAAGAATCGCCCTTTATGTCGAGCTTGGCATAGTCGCGCCATTTATCCGGGAATCCGATTTTTACATCTATCTTATCCAATTTTTCTATTGCTTTAGCTTTTGTCTCCGAACCCATCCATATAAGCTTCTGGAACCTGTCTCTGAACGATGCCTTCAGGTTGTTAACGAGTTCCTTCATCCTATCTTTTGCTCTATCAGGGAAAAATTTGCCCACATAGATTTTACCCACTACTTCGCCCAAAGCGCCGCCGACAGTCCCCTGTACACGCTTCCACCTTGGTTTCTGCTCGGGTGCACCTGTCAGTACCGTCCCATAGAACCTGAAGTTCTCCTTATCAAAATCGGAGCTAAGATAGGAAGCCATCGAAGTAAGAAGGTGCCATTTCAGATAGATTTTCCATTCTTCGGGCTTAACGGATTTCATCATTTTATCGAGCGTTTTGATAAATCCTGGCTGCTTAACGTCCATTTCGCCCGGGTCCTGGATACCGATATTTTTGAAATATTCAATCCAGTCGAAATTTGGGGTCATTTTGGCAAGGTCGGCAGTTTTCATTTTATTGTAATTAGCAATTGGGTCTCTTAGTTCTATCCTTGTTTTCGAACTCTTAGCCAGCTCGGTTTCAATTCTCATTATTGTCTGCGCGTAAGCTGCTGCTGTGGTTTCGTCCACACCCATCAGGCCAAACATATTGGCAACATGCTTCAGGTATTCTTCGCGTATTTGCTTTGAACGCTGGTCGGGGCTAAGGTAATAATCCCTGTCGGGTAAGCCCAGCCCACCCTGGTACACCTGGGCAATAACCATGCTGCTGTTTTTCTCGTCCTGGCTTGCAAAGAAGGCAAAAAACGGCCCAGCGCCGATCCTGTGGAGCTTAGCGCCGGCAGACTGTACATCCTGGATGGTTTTAATATCGTCGAGCATTTTGAACTCACCGGCAAGCGGCTTAATGCCTTCGGCATTGATTTTAGCCGTATCCATACCCGAGCGGTAGAAATCGCCGATTTTCTGTTCGTCCGAGCCTGGCTTGGCTTTGGTGTTCCTTGCAGCTTCTTCGAAAATCTGCTTCAGGTCTTCCTGATTTTTGTCGTGAAGCTCGTGGAATACGCCATAGTCGCTGTAATCGGATGGGATTTTAGTATTTTTCACCCAGGTGCCGTTTACAAACAAAAAGAAGTCATCGCCCGGATTTACTGTTTTGTCCATATTTCCGAATTCAATTGCCGGGTATTTGCCCTTGCCGCCATCAGCGGCATCCTCGCTGCTTTTCTGGCAGCCGGTGATTGCTACGGCAGTCAATGTAGTTAAAGCCATTAGGATCTTTCCTGCTATTTTCATAAAATTCCCCGAAAAAAATCAATTAAAACTTATACAAACAACATTTATTTTATCTTTGAATAAAAATTTTATACGTATAAGTTATGGTTTTTGTTTCACCGGGCTTAACGTCTGCTTCCCATGTAACGTCATTTTTCTTGTTCCGTGCGTCGCCATAGTTCAGCATTGCTTTGCTGTCCCACTTATCGCTTGTGTTGGCAAGCTCGCCGTCAATCATCCTGTGGATTTTCAGCTTGATTTTCTTGTCTTTATAATTTTTAATCTCGATTTTGCCTTCCATAGTAATCAGGTCGTTCCAGTAAGTGAATTGCTTTGCCTTTTCCACTCTGTCTATTTCCTTCTCCGAATCGGTAACAAGGATATCAGGTGCAATAGTCATTTTCACTTCATTCGAACCGTTAACAGGTGTGTATTTAAGTTCGTTCTGGCTTAAGGGTTCAGAAATCCCGTTGTTGATTTTTGTTATATATGCCGTGCCTGTAGTGAAAGGTATTTTCGATTCATTCTTGAATTTAATAGAGCGCCATACGTCGTTTTTCCTGTCCTGCTGCAGAGTGGATGTATAAACATTGTAATTGGAAGCCAATTCAACAGAATACAGGTTTTCGTAATCCGTTGTTATCTGGGCTATGCTATATAGAGCCCTGCCGCCTCTTTTCAGGGTAACATCCTTCATCTTGTAAAGGTAAAGCTCTTCGTTGCCGGCATTTTCAGTGTTTACCATATAACTTTCCGAAGGGGCCGGGGCATCGTAGTCGTAAGCCTGGGCCATTACATTACGGTTGGATAGTGATGCTGGTATAGAATAACCACCCGGGTATGACCCACCGAGAGCCGAAAGAAAGCCTGCTACGTTCGACTTTGAAAGAAGTGGCGACTCAACATTGGCAAACTTGAATGAAGGAACGCCTACAACGAAATTCAGGTCGGTATTCTCTATGTCTTCGATGTCATTTAACAGCGATGCCCGCAGCGCTATCCTGGCCTTGTTGTCGTCTAACAGTTCAATCAGGTAATTAGGCGCCCAGGTGATACCCTTCTGCAGGTACATAACACTTACCGGCTGGCCCGTGTTTGATTTATCAAAATTCAATTCTATAGCTTTACCGATTTCTTCTGTTTTAAAATTCATTTCGGGCTTTTCGCCTGTTTCAATATCGGTAATATACGACAGGTTTACTGCCACGAATTTGGATTCCTTTTCGAAAACTGCAAAATCGCTTTCCACTTTAACAATTTTTCCCTTGAATGGCTTTTCCTGATAGGAAAGCTTTACATCTGCCATCCTGCCTAAATTCGATTCGATTAATTCTTTCATCGATGCCACAGGCCTGGACTTCTGAAGCTTTTTCTCGAATGCATTAACTGATTTGATATTGTTGCCGTCGGCAGCAAACCATATTGTACCGAAGATAACGGGATTCTGGGGCATGGGCGCATACCCGTAGTCGATTCTGGGCGGGAGGCCCGGGTCGGGTACTTCGCCTGTATTTATCGGCAGTTTATCGAATACATACTTGCCGTCTTTTACATCCACTTTCATCTCTTTGATGAAATAGCCGATTCCGTTTTTGAAAACGGAAATGCTCCTGGTCTTAACGTTTTCCTGGGCTGCCAGGTTCCCGGCTGCTATTAAAATAGCTATAGCTATGCAAAGGATGGATTTTCTTTTCATTTTTATACCTTTGGATAATTTATAAATATTACAGGATATCTTCAATTTTTTCGGCCGGGCGAGCTATAACTGCTTTGCTGCCATTTACAACTACAGGCCTTTCGATAAGCCGCGGGTTATCTGCCATTATTTTGAGCCATTCATCATCAGTTAAACTTTTACCTTTATATTCCTTTACGAATAAATCTTCCTTTTTTCTGATTAAATCGAGCGGCTTCATATTCAGGGCTGCCAGGATATCTTTCAATTCCCGGGTTGTCAGCGGATTTTTCATGTATTCCACGACTTCGGGCTTAATACCTTTATCTTCCAGGTATTTCAGCCCGGCGCGGCTTTTCGAGCATTTAGGATTGTGGTATATTTTTATCATTAAAATGCTCCTTAATCTGTAAATAATCTTATTTTATCTTTATTTTCATGAACTTTCGTTTCCCTACTTTCAGTGTCCTGAACTCGGTAAAATCGAAAGTTTGCATAGAATCGCCGGAGCGCTCGCCGTCCACATAAACACCGCCCTGCTGGATAAGCCTTTTTGCCTCTTTTTTCGAGGGGGCCAAACCGGCAACAAAAATCACATCGGCTATCTGTTGGATTCTATTATCGAACGTCAAAACTTTTTCTTCAATTTCGTCGGGCAGTTCTTTGTGGACAAACATCCTTTCGAATTCGGCGAATGCTTCATCTGCGTCTGCCTGAGAGTGATACAGTTCCACAAGCCGTTGTGCAGCCTGTACCTTGGCATTGCGCGGATGCACAGAGCCGTCTTTAAGGCCCGTTTCCATTGCATTTGCTTCGGCGTCGGTGGCATGAGCAGCATATTTGAAGTAGCGGACTGTCAGTTCGTCCGGTATGGACATCACTTTGCCGAACATTTCGCGGGGGCTGTCGGTGAGCGCAATGTAGTTATTAAGCGATTTGCTCATCTTTTCCACGCCGTCGGTGCCTTCGATGATGGGCATAGTCAGTATGCACTGTGGCTCGACGCCGTATTCGCGCTGGATTTCGCGCCCGACGAGCAGGTTGAATTTCTGGTCGGTGCCGCCAAGCTCGACATCGGAATTAATTGCTACGGAATCCATGGCCTGTGCCAGCGGGTACAGCAGCTCGTGAACGCTGATGGGAATTCCGCCCCTGTAGCGTTTCGTAAAGTCGTCTCGCTCCAATAGCTGTGCTACCGTGTATTTAGAGGATAACACAATCACGTCGTTGAATGTCATTTTGCCGAGCCAGTCGGAATTGTAGCGCACATCGAGATTGTTTTTGTTCAGGATTAGCGTAGCCTGTTCCAGGTAGCTTTGGCCGTTGATGCGGGTATCTTCCATAGTAAGCTGAGGCCTGGTTTTCGACTTGCCCGAGGGGTCTCCTATCATGGCAGTGAAATCGCCTATGATGAGAATAGCCTTGTGGCCGAGGTCCTGAAACTGCCTCATTTTGTAGAGCACGACGGCATGGCCGATATGCAGGTCCGGTTTGCTGGGGTCGCAGCCCAATTTTATATTCAGCGGCTTGTTTGCCTTGATGGAGCGTTCAATTTTTTGGACGAGTTCATCTTCGGGAATAATCTCGATAGAACCTGAGCGGATTAAATCCATCTGCTCGTTAATGCCTGGGAACATATTCACCTGTTTCGTTAAATTAATAAATCTTACAAAAATAATAAAGAGCGGGATAGAATACTAATTTATAGTTGGGTAATTCAACAGATGAGTCAATTAGTGGCAGAATAACCTATAGAGG
>DAINRZ010000069.1:0-11112 GCA_036741575.1 Kapaibacterium sp. (SeqCode) | reverse complement strand
AAGCTTACCGGAATTTTACCGAAATCGCGTTTTTTCGGGCAAAAATGGCTAAATAATATGTTAGGCGAGGCTAATATATTGATGTGTGAAAGTGATAAACCGGAAAAAAATGTTTCAATCAGGTTAAACCTTTTAATGCTTGTTTTTGTCAAATACACAAATCTGATGTTTTACATAGTATTTTGTTTTGGGAGGTTTGATATGAAGAATTTTAGAATAGGACTTGCAGCTTTTATGGGTCTTGTTTTGGCTTTGGGGCTTAACTCGTGCAAGGAAGACCCGGTAACGAGCGATGGCAATATGTATGAAGCTGCGGCCTGGATGGCTCCTGAGCCGGATAATTCGCCTGCAATAATGACAGAAGCATCGCTCGATCAGGAATTTGGTATAGTTCAGGAAGAACTCGATTACCGCTACTGCGACAATACTTCCATCTATGGTAAGCCGGAATTCAAGAACAAGAGGGATTTCCTTCCACTTGCCAGAATACTGAAATCGCTCGAATTGACAGATGCCCAAAAGGAGCAGGTAAAAGGATTCCTGTTTGATTTCAGGCTCTGCATGAGAGAGGCTATCAGCCAGCTTAGGCAATCCGAGCTGGAATTGCTAAAACCATTCAACGAGCAAAGGAAAGCTGTTGTTGATGCTTACAAAGGCGGAACTATCACACGCGATGACGCTATGGCTCAGCTGAAAGAAATCGGCGCCGCTGCCAAGGAAGCCCTTAAAGCTAATAATTACAGGAACATAGCGTGCGAAGCAATGAAGCTTTGCCGCAAAAATCTGCTGGACAGCATTGGCAGCATACTCGAAGGCAGCCAGATGGCAAAATGGAACGAGTGGCTTGCCAAACTGCCTGATAAACCATGCGGCGAGCGAGTAAATCAATAGTAATGGATAGTATTTTGGGAGAAATGGCCCTGCCTTCAATGGGCAGGGCCTATATTAATTCAGCATAAGAAACATGTTATATAAATCCCCCCTTGCCGATGAATCTTAAATATATTGTTTTTAAATTAATTAGTCTCTGCAGCGATTATTTGGATTTAATACGCCAATCTTTCTTAATTTTGTAATTTTTTAACAGTACTATTCAGGAATAAGATGAGCTTTTTGAAACGCAGTGTAAACTGCGGCCAACTAAGGAAAGATGACGAAGGCAGGACTGTAATCCTTAATGGGTGGGCACACTCTGTCAGGGACATGGGCGGCCTCGTATTTATAGATTTGCGCGACAGGTACGGTATTACGCAGCTAATAATAGAGCCGGAAAACAGGCCCGATTTGGCTGAACGCTCCAGGGAGCTTAAGCAGGAGTTCGTCATCTGGGCCAGGGGAACAGTGCGGCTGCGCACAAATCCGAATCCCAAAATCCCGACAGGGCAAATTGAAGTGCTTCTCGACGAATATCAGGTAATAAATAAGTCTGAGACTCCCCCGTTCGAAATTATCGACGAACTCGATACCAACGAAGAAACCCGCCTCAGGTACAGGTTCCTTGATTTGCGCAGGCCGGCGCTCCAGAAAAACTTCCTTACACGGAACAGGGTGTATCAGATAGTCCATAATTATTTCTACGAGAATGAATTTATAGAGATAGAGACACCATACCTGATGAAATCGACCCCCGAAGGAGCCAGGGATTTCCTGGTGCCCAGCAGAATCAATAAAGGACGGTTTTATGCTTTGCCCCAGTCGCCACAGATTTATAAGCAAATCCTGATGATTTCGGGCTACGACAGGTATATGCAGATTGTGAAGTGCTTCCGCGACGAAGACCTGCGCTCCGACCGCCAGCCGGAGTTCACACAAATCGATGCAGAGATGTCATTTATCGACAGAGAAGACATTATGAGCCTTACAGAAGGGCTAATTGTAAAGCTTTGGCAGGAAATAAACGGCAATGCCCCCCATGCGCCCTTCAGGCGGATGAGCTACAACGAAGCAATAACTATATACGGAAGCGACAAGCCCGACCTGCGGTTTGGTATGGAAATAAATACAATAAGCGATATTGTAAAAGACAGCGAATTCAAAGTGTTTGCAGACGCACTGAGCTCGGGTGGAGTTGTTGCGGCGCTTAACGCCGAAGGCTGCGCGGGATTCTCGAGAAAGCAGATAGACCAATTGACGGAACTGGCCAGGAAATACGGCGCCAAGGGCCTTGCCTGGATGAAACTTGCAGACGGTACTGTAAATTCTCCCATATCAAAGTACCTGTCGGAAGCACAGATAAAGCAAATAATCGAAGCCGCCGGAGCAAAAGACGGCGACCTGCTTTTGTTCGGTTCGGATAAGTGGCTTACCGCTTATACCGTATTGGGTGCGGTCAGGCTCGAAGCAGCACGCATGTGCGGCATTATGGATAAAATAAAGAATGAGTTTTCATTCCACTGGGTAATCGATTTCCCTTTGCTGGAGTATTCGCCCGAAGAGAACAGGTATATTGCTATGCACCACCCGTTTACTTCGCCTATGGACGAAGATATTCTTCTGCTTGAAACAAATCCCGGCAATGCACGCGCCAAGGCATACGACCTGGTAATCAACGGAGCCGAAATTGGCGGCGGCAGCATCAGGATACACAATCAGGAAGTACAGTCCAAAATGTTCGGCCTGCTTGGATTCCCTGCCGAAGAGGCAGAAGCACGATTCGGCTACCTGCTGAAAGCCCTGCGCTACGGCGCCCCCCCCCATGGCGGCATTGCCCTGGGTCTCGACAGGCTGGTAATGACCCTTGCCGGCACCGACAACATACGCGATGTTATAGCTTTCCCCAAAACCACAAGCGGGCTTTCGCTTATGGACGGAGCCCCATCGCATGTGGATGCCAGCCAGTTGGATGAATTGGGGATTGCATTAATAAAGAAACCGGAATAATCAATCCCTGATTGCCTGTTTAATAATTTTAATTCTGTATTTGAAAAAACATGTTAAATGCTTTTTAAATCAAATAAATTTTCATATTTTCGGGTTTTATTTGGCAATAAGGTTAGGAATAGTATTGGCGGGCGCAAACCAGTCAATTAATATAAAGAGGAAATAATTTTTATTAATTCAATCGAAAGGATTGCAATGAAAAGATTTTTAAATTTGAGGATTACCGTACTTCTTTTAGCGGTATCGTTCTTATTCATGTCGTGCTCCAAGCAATCGCCCTTGCTTAATGTTGTTCCCAAAGATTCTCCCTTAGTGCTAACTATTAATCTGAACACAATTGCAGAAAAAGGGGAAATGGCTGATTTCACCAAATCAGCACTTTTTACAACAATAAAAAAGACTATGGGCCCGGCTGATTCCAAAGCAACCAAACTTCTTGAAGATATGCTGAATGACCCGTCTATGACAGGCGTTGATTTCAAAGAAGATTTCTTTATGTTTATGACAAAAGACGGAGAATTCTCCTGCTTCGCTATTGCCCTGAACGATGGCAGCAAATTCGAAGGATTCATCGAAAAAATAAAGAAAGAAGGCGGCGCGCCTATTGAAACAGAAAAGGACGGCGAGTTTACAATGGCAAAGAGCGGCAAAGCTGCTATTGGATGGAACAACGAAAAAATTCTTATCGTTGCGCCTCTAAAACACGAAAAATCACCCAAGGACGAATTCAAGAGGCTGGCTGCTCTTAGTTCCGAAAACTCAATTGCTTCGAACGATGACTTCAAAGATTTCTACAGCAAAAAGAAAGATGTGAACTTCTGGATGGATTTTGCGATAATCAATATTAATCCCGAGGCAGCACAAATGTATAAAATGATTGGGCTTGATTTCACCGGCTCGACCGCCCATGTTTACGGCGAATTTGCACAAGGGGAATTTTTAGTTACCGGCAAAATGAATATGAAAGAAGAAATGCAGAAGAAATTCGGCAATATTGTGAAAGACGGCCTCAATCCTGTATTGCTCGATATGCTTCCCAAGGGTAAAACGCTTGCCGCTTATGGAATTGCTATCAAACCTGCCGAGTATTTCAAACTAATTTCAGATTTATTAAAATCAAATCCCATGGTTAATATGGCCGATGTTGACAAACAGCTACAGGCTGCCATAGGTTACAAACTCGATGACGTACTGAATTATTTCGGCGGCGATTTCGTTATATCCTTCAATGGTTTGAAGGTCGAACAAAAAGAAGTTGTCGATTATGATTACATGACAAACGACACATTAAGAAGGATGGAAAATAAAATCACTCCTATTCTTTCGCTTCATGCCACAGTGAAAGACGACAAGCTGTTCAAAACACTTGTCGAAAAATTTGGTATGGGTGCATTGAAGGCTCGCGGCAGCAATTATGAATTGGATTTGCTTGGCACTATGGTCTTCATGGGTGTACAAAAGAATGTATTGGTAATAACCAATAGCGAAGAGATAATTGATAATGCCGACAAAGGATTTGGAGCCAACAGCATGGCTTCGTCGGAATATGCAGAGATGTTTAAAGGCAGCCCGGCTTTCTTCTTCGCAAACATCAATTATGCCAGCTATCCGAATGAATTTAAAGAGGCGCTGAATACTAATCCAGATGTTGCAATGGGCCTGACAATGGCTATGCCTTATCTGGAAATCTATGATGCAATTATATTCGAATCCAAGAAAGACAACACTTTCTCTGGCAAGATTAAGCTTAAAGATAAAAATGCCAACTTTATAAAGGCTATATATGATAATCTGAACAAAAACATTCCCAAGGCTATTATGTAAGGGTTTGATAGAATGAAATCACGGGGCTGTTGCAAAGGTTGAAGGAAACATTAAGCAACAGCCTCGTTATTTTAGGGTTAATTTCTGATTATCCTTTTGATAGCCAAGATTAATTTTATTTTTAAAAGAAAAAGTTTTAATTATAACAGAATAGCGGGATTTTAATGAAGATAACCTGCAATAGGCTGCTCCCCCTGCCTATAATAGAATTGGATCATTCGCATTCGGATATCTGGGAGCGCGAGGGGCTTTTGTTCGAATCGGGCAGGAGCTATCTCGTGCAGGCCCCATCGGGCATGGGTAAAACCACTCTGCTTTCGGTATTCTTTGGCCTACGAGGGGATTATACAGGCAAAGCAGCAATTGACGGCCGGGATTTGGCAGGGATGGGACTGAACTCGTGGACATCCCTAAGGCGCAACAAATTGTCGTTTGTTTTCCAGGGGCTGAGGCTGTTCCCCCAGTTGACTGCAATGGAGAACATTCAGGTGAAAAACAGGCTGACCGGCTATTTGACCGAAAAGCAAATAATTGAAATGGCAGAGGCTTTGAACGTTGAGAATCACCTGGACAGGGAAGCGCAATTCCTGTCCTTTGGCCAGCAGCAGCGTATTGCTATAATAAGGGCGCTTTGCCAGCCTTTTGGAATGCTGCTGCTCGACGAGCCGTTCAGCCATTTAGACAAGTTGAATATCGAGCGTGGCCTCGGGCTTATTTCCGCTGAGTGTGAAAAGCAACAGGCAGGGTTTATCCTTACATCGCTGGGCAACAGCTATGATTTTAATTTTGATTGTGTTATGAATCTTTGAAAGCCGGCAATGATTAGAAAAATAATTTTAAAGGAATCGGGCAAAATACAGCTATCTGCTGCTTTCATAGGCACTGCAATCGGATTTCTTCTGTTATTGGGCGCTGTGCAGATTTATGTAGATATAACAGATTTCCTGACGACGAGCAAGGACCTAATAAATCCGGACTATGTAATCATCAATAAAAACCTGACTGTATTCAATACTGCCGAACTGGCAAGCTCGGAATTCAGCAACATTGAAATTGAAGAATTGAAAAAACAGGAATTTATCGATGAGGTGGCTCCATTTGTTGCCAACAATTTCGACTTAAGCGGCAGTACCAAACGCCAGGGTAATATACCGTATTTATATACCGAGCTGTTCTTTGAATCGGTTCCCGACAAATACCTGGATTTGCAGGATGAGCGGTGGAAATGGCAGCCTGGGGATAGTGTCATTCCCATAATCCTGCCAAGGGATTACCTAAACCTTTACAATTTCGGCTATGCACAGAGCAAAGGGTTTCCGCAGGTATCGGCAGGTATGGTCGGCATGGTGGGATTCGATATTACAGCCGACGGGATTAATAAAAGGCAGGGATTCGAGGCAAGGATAGTCGGCTTTTCGAACAGGATTAATTCAATCCTGGTTCCATATAGCTTTGCCGTCTGGGCAAATAGTGAATTCAAGGGAAGGACGGCCCAAAAAAAACCTTCGCGGCTACTGCTTGTTTCAAACAATCCCTCGGACCCCCGGTTATTAAAATACCTTGAAGACAAAGGCTACGAGACCAATACCGAGAAACTGAAAAACAGCAGGTTGAATTTCCTGCTTAGGATTATACTATGGATTGTCAGCTTTATTGCAGTAGTAATTATTTCACTGGCGTTCTTTGTTTTTGTGCTGGGCTTCCAGCTGATGATAACAAAATCTAAGGAAAAGCTGAAGATTTTGCTCCATCTGGGCTATAGTTACTTTAGCCTGAGTAAGTTTTATATACTTATGTTTCTTGTATTGGTGGCTGCCATCAACGTAGTTTCTTTTGGCGCATTGTTCTTTATTAAAGATAAAGTAGGCAATTACCTTACTGAAATGTCATTCGAAATTGCTTCTGGTATAAACGATACAACAGTATTTCTGGCTGCTGCAGTTAGTCTGTCGATTATTTTATTAAATTCGGCAATAATCATTATGCAGGTAAGGAAGATAGCAAAATAAGGAATTACAATCTGAATCCTGCCAGTTCATTTTTGGTTAATTCTCTGTATTGGCCCGGCAGTAGCCCTTCAAACCCAACATGCCCGATTTTTATCCTTACAATCCTAAGTGTCGGGAATCCGGTTTTCGCGGTCATTTTCCTGATTTGCCTGTTCTTGCCTTCTGAAAGCGTAATACAAACCCACGATGTAGGGATGTTCTTCCTGAACCTTACCGGTGGGTTTCTATCGTGTAAATTCGGTTCTGAAGATAAAATATCCACCTTGCAGGGCTTTGTTTTATAAAATCCTTTATCAGTTTTTATCTCAATACCTTTTTCAAGCAAACGCGCTGCATTGCTTGTAAAGGCACCTTCGGTTTGAACGAGGTATTGTTTGGATATTTTATTCGCCGGTTCCTGGATGAATGCTTTCAAATGCTTGTCGTTTGTCAGCAGCAGTAGGCCTTCGCTGTCGTAGTCGAGCCTGCCGATGGAATAGACGTCCTTTTCGAAATTAAAATAATCGGAAAGGCATTGTTTGCCTTCCAAAGGGGTAAATTGAGAGAGCACCCTGAAAGGCTTATTTATTACATAATATTTTAGATTTCCACTGCCCATTATACTCTTGCGGGGATAAACCATTACGAACCAAATATGGATACAATTACAAAATATCCTGCAATATTGCGGCGCTTTTTTCGATGATACCCATGCATGTAATCTCGAATACACCGGATTCGGCAGCTTTTTGGTATTCGGCGGAATCGCCGAGAAAGAATCCGGTTAATTCGGTGCAATTCAGAGAGTTGTAAGCATCAAGAAATCTACGATTGAATTCACTAACCATCGCATAGGTTTTCTCTCTCGAATCGCTATCTTCGGGTTCTGCTTTGCCATGTTTCAAGCCAATAACCACGTAAGCCCCCGTTACAGCGCCGCAAGTTTGCCCTGTCCGCGCGCAGCCGGCGCCGAAACCGCACCCGATTTTCAGGGCAGTGACCGAATCCAGGCCCAAATCTTCGGAAAATGCAGCCAGTACAGATTGAGAGCATGAAAATCCCTGTGCAAAATATAAAGCGGCCTTTGATTTATAATCGATACCCATTGATGATAAACTAACTATTATTATTCCTGGAGATCTTCGCTATTCCGGTCCCAAAGCTCGGCGGCAAAATTCAGGAATGATTGCGGCGCATTATTGAACGATTTATCGATTTCTTTTTTACCGCCATATTTTGTATCTCCTATTAATACAATCGTTTCGCCCCTAATAGCATATTTCTCGCCGTTTTCCATCATTATCAGTTTCATTTCATCGGGCGAGCGCTCGCTTTTGCATCCCAGCTTGTAAACAAATGTTACTTCTGCAAAGTTATCTTTGTCCAGGTCGGTAACCGAAAGCGTAGCAGGCAAGAAAGCGGCTATGTTATTGAATTGGCAGTCCTTGGTAAAGTCCTGTATTTTTCGGACTTCCCTGTATGCTCCTGAATTATAGTCTGCAAAATGGTAAGCAAAAAGAGTTATACTTTTTAGGTAAAAATCTTCTACGGTCCTTTCTTTTTCTACTTGTGTCAGGATTATATAATTGTCACCGTTTTTATCTTTCCAGCGGCTGCCGTTAATAATAATCCCGCTAAAGGCGAATTTATCTTTAAGATTTTCTTTATCGAATGCCAATAACTCGAATTCATCGGATGATTTAGTGCCGACTTGCTTTCCGTTCGTGGCAACTTCGTTATCTTTACTGTTGCTCCCGCATCCAAATGCCATTGAAATCAAAAGAACAACAAGAACCCTGCTAACGGTCATTTTTTACTACCATTTTTTTAGTTACTAATACAACTTCAAAAATATATTATTGAAGATTGATTTCAAAAAGGAAAAAATTGAAATTCTATATAATTCCTGAGAAGTCATTTAATAGTAAAGCAATAAAACTTAGTCCGGAAGGAGAAAATACATCATAAGAAAATGCACTACTCCGCCGCAGGCAACGGGGTATCAAATCAAGATAATATTGTTTACCGCCACAAGTGGCTGGGAATTAAATCCACTATGTGGGATTAAAACTTAAGAAACTTTATCTTTTTATTGCAAGCCCTTAAGTAATACCATCCGGCTTCCATTCCCGAAATATCTATTGGAGTACCCAAATTAATACCTGAAATAATTTCTTTCCCCTGAAGTGAAACAATACTAAATGAACTGCCCTTACAAGCATTTCCCGAAATAATAATTACATCTTTTGCAGGTACAGGATAAATGCTTATATTATTTGATTCTACTCCTTCGTTAACCGATGTCGCATCCTTAGTCGAAAAGCTAAAAGCAGGGCTCCATTTGCTGGAATTATTGCTGTTTTCGGCTTTCACCCTCCAGAAGAATTTTTTCCCTGGTTTTAACTCATAAATGAATGTTGTATCATTTATTATAGTCTTTTCGATTTCATCCCCCGAAAACAAATCATTTTCTGAAATTTGCAGCTTGTAAAAAGCGGCAGCTTCGGTTGAACTCCATACCAAAAAACCGGATTCGGGTTGATTGGCAGCGCTATCAGGCGGATAAATCACATCGGGGGGTTTCAGCTCAGTTGTAAATTTCCTGATTAGCGACCAGTGGCCTGCGGCAGTATCGTTGAAAGCAGTTATCCGCCAGAAATAAAGATGGTTATAATCAAGCCCCGAGTATTCAAATTGAGTGTGTGTTATTCCTAATTTTCGTATAAAGATCTCGTCGAATTCTTCATCATATGAAATTGTGGCCCTGTACGACCTGGCATTTTCAACAGGATTCCAGCTAAGTATCCCTTTTACGGGCACGCCATATTCAGAGTCGAGTGGGTTTAACAGCTCTGGTGTTTCCAATGGGTATTCGGACTTTGTTATAAAACTGTATATATTTGACCAATTATTCCATTTGCCGTTCTTATTATATCGGACTCTCCAGAAATATTCTGTGTTATAAAGCAGGCTTTTGACTTCAAAACTGTTTTCCAGCAGACTGGAATTATCATATAATGGTTTGCCGAATAAAGTATCTGTGCTTAGCTGCAGTTGGTAAAAATCAAATTCCTGCACAGGATTCCAGCTAAGGTTTGTATTTAACAGAACCATCGATTCGTCATTTGCCGGGGATTTAAGTTTTGGTTTCGAAGGCTGGGTTTTGAAATACCATACTTCCGACCAATCGCTTGAGTCTTTGCTCTCGAAAGATTTAACCCGCCAAAAATATTTGCTCTTGAACTCTAATCCCTGATATCTACAGGTAGCAGTATTCATAATAACACTATCTAATATTACCCTGGCAAAAATGCTGTCAGAGGCAACACATAATCTGTATGCTACAACATCATTGACCGGCTGCCACTCAAATGAACCTTCTATATACCTTTCTGCCGAATAACCAGGCGCCAGGAGGGACGGAGCCAAAACAGGCTGCTTTTCTGCTGTTGTAAAGCTTTTGTATTCAGACCACAAGCCTTGCTGAACCCCATAAACTGCCGACATTCTCCAGTAGAGCACTGTAAGGGGCGGCAAATTCCTGACTTCTACTTTAGTATTTACTAATCCACCGGTATCGGCCAGTGGTTTTTTAAAATCTGGATTGATTGAAACCTGTAGTACATATGAATCTGCATTTTTTATAGAGTCCCAAACAAATGTATTATTCAACGGGATATTTTTCGACCCGGCAGCCGGATAGACTAACTCCGGAGCTGCTAATAGAGTCCTGAACTTAGAACCTCTGGACCAATCGCTGGTATCGTTGCTGCGGCTCGAGCGTACCCGCCAGAAATATTCGGTATTTGGCTGCAATCCTTTATATTCAAATTCCTTAGCGCCGATACCCTTTGCGGATATTAGTACTGTCCTGAAATCGAAACTCTCAGATAGTTCCAAAGAATAGGAAACAGAGCCTTTTACGGCGCCCCAGTATAAAAATCCATTCAAGGGCTGGTTTGTAGTATCGTCGGGGGGGTATGACGGCAAAGGAGGCTGGAGAGTAGTAGTAAAATTATGGGTTTCCGTCCACGGGCTTTCATTAGTACCCTGAATTGATTTTAGCCGCCAGTAGTACTTTGTATTGTAATCGAGTCCTTCTAATACCAAAGACTCATTGGTTAGCATTGTGTCGGTAATTATAACAGAGAAATCGGGATTAACGAATAATTGCAAATTATACTTCTCCGAACCTTCTACTTCCTTCCATACCAAAGAGTCTGAAACCTTCAGGCCAATAAACTCATTAACGGGACGAACGATTTCAGGGGCGGCAATCTGTGAGGTTGTAAAGGAAAAGACTTCCGACCATGCTGATGTGTCCATTGAATTAATTGCCCTGACACGCCAAAAGTATTTTGTATTGTATTTCAATCCGCTATATGCTGCTTCGGTTGCCGAACTAATCGTTTTATCGATG
>DAINRZ010000068.1:3141-11135 GCA_036741575.1 Kapaibacterium sp. (SeqCode) | reverse complement strand
GCTTATGAGCGGGCATTCAGGATTTCGCGCACTGTATATCTGCCGTTATCTACAGAAGTTGTACAGCGTTACGAGCAGTTGCAGCGCTCGATGCAGGTCGATGGAGTGAACACTCTGCCCAAGATAGGCACCGGAGCACAGATATCTCTCGAAGCTATCGGGAAATTCCTTGGCATTGTGGAAGATGTTTCGCCATATATATCTTATGAACTAACCCAAAGAGCCGAAGTGGAGATATTAATATATTCAATCCAGGCAAAGCTCGTAAGAGTAATATACAAAACAACAATGCTGCCCGGAAAGCATGAACTGACATGGAACGGCAGGGACGACAGCGGCATGAAAGTGCCCCGCGGCGATTATATTGCCGAAATACGAATTGGCAGCGACAGGCTGAAAACAAAGCGAATCAGGATTGATTAAATTACTTAAATATCTTCCTTCCGCATATTCAGTTAATTATATACTCCTACATGAAAACAATTCTACTTTTTAAACGTGTAAATGCAAAATTTTGTAAAAATTTTGCCGATTATAATGGATTATGACAGATAATAGCTCAAATACAGAAAAATTGGAAAAGCTGAGCAGGCTGAAGAAAGAAAGAAACGCAGTAATACTGGCCCATTACTACCAGGACGAAACCATACAGGACGCTGCCGATTTCCTTGGCGATTCGCTTGCCCTGGCGCAGCAGGCAAAGCAAACGGCAGCCGACGTGATACTTTTTTGCGGAGTACATTTTATGGCCGAAACGGCAAAAATACTCAATCCTAACAGGATAGTCCTGGTGCCCGACCTGAATGCAGGCTGCTCATTGGCCGACAGCGCTCCTGCCGGTAAATTCAGAGAGTGGAAGGAAAGCCACCCCGGACACATCGTGATATCGTATATAAACTGTTCGGCAGAAGTAAAGGCATTATCGGATATTATATGCACATCGTCAAATGCTGTGAAAATTGTCGGGTCTGTACCTAAAGATAAAAAAATATGCTTTGCCCCCGATAAATACTTAGGTGCACATGTTATAAAGAAAACCGGCAGGGATATGGTGCTTTGGGACGGCTCGTGCCAGGTACACGAGATTTTTTCGGAGCAGGAACTGATTGCCCTAATGGGGAAGCATCCCGATGCCGGGGTGCTGGCTCACCCCGAATGCAGGCAAAACATACTTGATTACGCCGATTTCATCGGCTCTACCAAAGCTATTATCGACTACGCTGCAGCTTCCAGGTCCAAAGAGTTTATTATTGCAACCGAGCCTGGGATAATACACGAAATGAAAAAGAAAGCCCCGGGCAAGGTGTTTCATCCCCTGCCTTCTGCCGATGGCTGCAGTTGTAATATGTGCCCTCACATGCGGCTAAATACAATAGATAAAATGATAAATGCCCTCGAGACACTTTCACCTGAGATTACACTACCCGGTGAAATAATTCAAAAGGCGCTGTTACCAATAGAAAAAATGCTGGAGTTAAGCAAATGAAATATCCATTGCAACTGCGAATCCCGGAATTCTTCCTCAATAAGAAAATCGAAGAATTTTTGCTCGAAGATGCCCCACAGGGAGATATTACTACTAGCCCGATTTTTGAGTTCCCCAAGAGAATAACCGCAAAAATTGCAGCAAAAGAAGAGCTTGTATTTGCAGGCGAGCAAATAATAGAACATTTTTTCAGGGATTCATTCGACGTTGAAATTCACTACGACGACGGCATTGTCGTCCCCAAAAATAGTGTTCTGGCGACAATTGCTGGCGCAGCCGATAAAATCCTGACTCGCGAAAGGGTGCTGCTCAACCTGCTGCAGCGCACCTGCGGCATTGCCACCCTGACAAAAAAGTATGTCGATATTGCCAAGCCATATAAAGTAATGATATTGGATACCCGTAAAACAACGCCGGGGCTCAGGTTCTTCGAGAAATTTGCCGTTGCAGTTGCAGGCGGATTCAATCACAGGCTCAACCTTTCGTCGGGCATATTGATCAAAGATAACCATATTGTGGCGGCAGGCGGAATAACTCAAGCCGTAGAAAGAATAAAACTGATGAAATATGCTTTGCCGGTTGAATTGGAGGCCGAAAACCTCGAACAGATTAAAGAAGGGCTCGAAGCAGGTATCGATGGAATACTGCTCGATAATATGCAGCCGAAGGACGCCCGTGTAGCCGTTGAATTCATCAGGACGCACAAGAGAGGCTCGGATATTTTCATAGAAGCTTCCGGGGGTATAAACCTATCTAATATTGAAGATTATTGCAAAACAGGTGTTGATGCGGTATCTGTAGGTGCATTGACGCACAGCTATAAAAGTTCTGATATTTCAATGGATTTCTGATGCTTAAAACTGACATTCTCGTTATCGGCTCGGGCCTGGCAGGAGCCGTGGCGGCCATTATTGCCGCCGATAAAGGCAGGCATGTTACTATTGTTACAAAAACAAAAGAATTATTCGGCGGCAGCACTCCATACGCCCAGGGTGGAATTATCTTTAAAGGGCTGACCGATTCGCCCGATAAGCTGAAAAGGGATATTATGGAAGCCGGAGCAGGCCATTGCTGGGAAAGGGCTGTGGACGAGCTTTGCTCCAAAGGCCCCAGGATGGTTAACGAAATCCTGATAGACAGGCTGGGAATAAAATTCGACAGGAACGACGAAAGCGAGTTCGACCTGACTGCCGAGGGCGGCCATTCCGAGCCGCGAATACTCCACACCAAAGACAATACCGGCTATAATATTCAAAAAGCAGTGCTGCGCGAACTTGAGAAGCATCCGAATATCGATTACTTAGTTGACCATACTGTAGTCGATTTACTTACACTTTCGCACCACTCAGTTAATTCACTCGATATTTACGAAAAGCCGACCTGCTTCGGGGTGTTTATTCTGAACAACGAAACAGGTAAAATATTCCCGGTCTATGCTTCAAGGACTATACTGGCTACCGGCGGGATAGGACAGATATTCAAGCATACGACCAACCCGCCCGAATCGACGGGCGACGGCATTGCGCTTGGCTGGCGTGCCGGTGCGCGCTGCTTCAACCTTCAGTATATCCAGTTTCATCCCACCACCCTGTTCCACGACCGCGAGAGGTTTCTGCTATCCGAGTCGATGAGGGGCGAAGGGGCTGTACTTGTGGATAAAAACGGCAGGGAATTCATGCATGAATTTCACAATATGGGCTCGCTGGCCCCCAGGGATATAGTATCGCGCGGGATTCACCAGACTATGCTGGATACCGACCACCCATGCGTCTATTTGGACATATCATTCAAGGAATCTGACTGGATTAGAAACAGGTTCCCTACAATATATAACTATTGTAAAAAACTTGGTGTGGATATTACCGTAGAGCCGATACCTGTCGTGCCCGCAGCGCACTATTCCTGCGGGGGGGTGGGCGTCAGCCTGCGAGGCAGGACATCGCTGAACAGGCTGTATGCCGTCGGGGAGGTATCGTGTACGGGCGTGCACGGCGCCAACCGCCTGGCCTCGACATCGCTCCTGGAGGCTGTCGTGTGGGGTTATAACGCAGGGATCGATGCTGCTGAATCGTACAAGACAAGGGATTATTTCCCGGAGATATTCCCCTGGAAAGAAGCAGATGAATTTATCGACCCGGCGCTAATTGCACAGGATTGGACAACTATAAAAAATACAATGTGGAATTATGTGGGCCTTGTACGCACGCGGAGAAGGCTCGACCGTGCCCGGACAATACTGCGCCACCTGCAAACCGAGATTGAGAATTTTTACCAAAAGGCAAAAATCACCCGTCCTATACTGCAGCTTCGTAATGCCGTTCAGACAGCAGTTGCAGTAACATACGCTGCTTTCGAAGATCCCATTAGCAAAGGCACACATTACCTGAAAGACCAGGAACTACCCAATGCCCACTTATAGCCTAAATCGGACATGAACGAAGAATCGATAAAAAAGTATGCCCTGCTCGTCGCTACTATTACGTCTTTTTTGGGCCCCTTTATGGCTTCGTCCGTAAATATCGCCCTCCCAAAAATTTCGGGAGACTTGCACATGGACGCAATAATGATGAGTTGGATTACATCATCCTATATTCTTGCATCTGCTGTCTTCCTGCTGCCTTTCGGCAGGCTGGCCGATATAGTCGGAAGAAAAAAAATATTCCTGCTGGGCATGGCCATATTTACGGCAACAAATGCTCTGCTGGCCATTGCACCCGATTCTTCTGCTTTTATTGCTTTCAGGGCGCTGCAAGGGCTGGGCGCTTCAATGACTTTCGGAACTGGAATCGCCATAATTACTTCTGTTTATCCTCCCAGGGAAAGAGGCAAAGCTATTGGGATAACAACTGCCGCCGTTTACTTAGGTTTATCTCTCGGCCCGTTCCTGGGCGGCCTGATGACAGACCAATTGGGATGGCGCGGAATATTTTGGGTAAATACAGCCCTCGGCTGCTTTTCAACATATATCACTTTTTCAAAACTTAAAGCAGAGTGGGCAGAAGCCAAAGGCGATAAATTTGATTACATTGGAAGCATTTTCTATAGTATCGGCCTGTTCATGTTGGTTTACGGTTTCTCGTTGCTTCCCGAAGCGAACGGCGCTTTTATGATAGGCGCCGGTGTATTATTCTTTGGCTTCTTTATAGTCTTCGAAATCAAAACTGAATTCCCGGTTATGAATCTGGCAATTTTCAGAAAGAATACAGTATTTGCAATGTCCAACCTTGCCGCGCTTATTAATTACAGCGCAACATTTGCAATTACGTTTCTCCTGAGCCTCTATCTTCAGTACATCAAGGGATTTAAACCACAGGAAGCGGGCCTTGTGCTGATATGGCAGCCTGTAGTTATGGCCTTGTTTTCACCGGTTGCCGGCAGGCTTTCGGACAGGATGGAGCCGAGAATAGTATCGTCGATGGGAATGGCCCTTACTGCAATAGGGCTGATTATGCTAACATACCTTTCGGATGATACCGGAATAGCCTTCATAATACTTAGCCTGGTAATAATCGGGCTGGGTTTTGCATTTTTCTCCTCGCCTAATATGAATGCCATAATGAGTTCTGTAGAAAAGCGCTACCTTGGTATTGCAAGCGGCACCCTGAGCACAATGCGTGTTATCGGCCAGGCGCTAAGCATGGGATTTGTGACTATCGCCTTCTCAGTCCATATCGGCAATGTAAAAATTACCCCGGAATATTACCCAGTTTTCCTTGAAAGCATTAAATATCTTTTTCTTGCATTTGGAATAGTATGTTTTATAGGAATTTTCCCTTCGCTTGTGCGCGGCAGGCTTCACAGTGAGCAGATCGCCGAAAATAAAAGAGAAGGTTGATCGAAATAAAAAACCGGGCAGTACCCGGCTTTCAATCACATAATTCCAATAGATTATTTTATTTAGATATATTCGAATTTAGCAGTAAAATGCCTGAGGAACGGAGCCTGCCAGGCAATTTTCATCCCTTTCAATTCATCGCGCTTTTTAAACACTTCGATTACTGCTTCGGCAGTGTAGTCAATATGGCTCTTGGTATAAACGCGCCTGGGCACGGCAAAGCGGACAAGCTCCATTGGGGGCCCAATATGCTTGCCGTTCTCGTCTTTTTTGCCAAACATTACAGAGCCGATTTCGCAGCAGCGTATGCCGCCAATTCTGTAAACTTCGCAGGATATTGCCTGTCCCGGGAAAAACTCGGGGTCGATATGCGGTGCAAAGGCTTTTGCATCCAAGTAAACACCATGGCCACCGGTTGGCCTGATGATGGGCACTCCGGCTTCGGTAAGCGAGTCGCCAAGGTATTTCACCTGCCCGATTCTGTAATCGAGGTAGTTTTCGTCGAGTACTTCGTCGAATCCCTGTGCCAGGGCTTCGAGGTCGCGCCTTGCCAAGCCGCCGTAAGTAATATAACCTTCTGTAATAATCAGCAGAGTCTTTGCCAATTCGGCAACGCTGTCGTCGTTGGTCCCAATGAAGCCGCCTGTATTGGACATGCCGTCCTTTTTGGCGCTCATTGTACACCCGTCGGCATAAGAAAACATTTCTGCCGAGATTTCTTTGATTGTTTTATTCTCATATCCCGGCTCGCGCTGCTTTATGAAGTAGGCATTTTCTGCAAACCGGCAGCAGTCGAGGTATAGGGGGATACCATATTCCGACACAAGGGCTTTAGTTTCTCTGATATTCTGCATGGAAACCGGCTGGCCGCCTCCGCTGTTGTTTGTAACTGTCAGCATGCATACGGGGATATTCTCCCTGCCGGTTTTTTCGATAAAATCCCTGAGAGCCTGTATATTCATGTTACCCTTAAAAGGGTCGATAACATCGGGCAATTTTCCGTTTTCCACCGGCAAATCGACTGCGATTGCCTTAGAATATTCTATATTGCCGCGTGTTGTATCGAAATGGGTATTATTTGGTATTGATTTTCCTTCGCCGCCAAGTACTGTAAAAAGTATCTTTTCTGCAGCCCTGCCCTGGTGTGTTGGTATAATATGCTTAAAACCTGTAATCTCACGGACTTTATCCTCGAACTTATAATAGCTCTTCGAGCCTGCATATGCTTCGTCTCCGTCCATAATGCGCGCCCATTGGGCCGAGCTCATGGCAGTAGTACCGCTGTCGGTCAGCATATCTATGGTAACATGTTCGGACCTTAAATAGAATGGATTGTAAAAAGCATTCTTAAGAAAATTGGTTCTCTCTTCGACTGTTGTAATCGGAATGTGTTCAATAGTCTTGATTTTAAAAGGCTCAATTTTAGTCTTCATATAATCCTTTATTCAAAATTGCTTATTTTTAAAAATACAAACTTAGTTAATTTAAGCAAAAGTATCTATTTTTCAATTGAAAATAAAAATGTGTAGTATGATAAGTTGCTGTAGATTAAGAAAATTAAGAATTGCTGCTCTCAACGGCCTTATTGGCCCGCCTGCCCTGATTTTATTTCTGTTGCTTTTGGCATTGCAATTGAGTGGCTGCAAGGCCGAACAGCCCCAAACTGATAAGGCCGCCAATAGCAATGATATAATGGATACTGCATTTAGTGAGAAGTGTTTAGTATTGGAGCGAAAACTCGCCGGGTTAGCCAAAAAACTCAAAATCCCTTCTGTGTCCGTTGCTGTTGTTAAATCAGGGAAGGTAGTTTTTGCACGAGGATATGGATACTCCAGCCTTGAAAGAAAAATCCCCGCTGCGGCAAGCACATTTTATCATATTGCATCCATAACTAAAACATTCACTGCTTCCATTATCTTAAATCTTGCAGATGCAGGTAAATTAAATATCAATGATAATGCCAATGAATACGGAATAAATGTACCGGCAGGAGTCACTATTCGCCACCTGATGTCGCACACTTCAAACTTTGTGCCGGGTAGCGTCTTTTACTATAATAGCACAAGGTTTAACCTTTTGGGTAAAATAATTGAGAAAGCTACAGGAAAGGCATATACTCAAATATTGAGCGAAATGATACTTGAACCGCTCGATATGGCAAGCACGATACCGAATCCAATGTCGGGGGCATTTGTTGAAAAACGTATGGGTATGAAAGAGGCGTTGGACAGCATTGCAAAGCCATATAAAATTAAAAACGGAGTTCTGGCCTGGGAAAATTTCCCATCTGGTTTCTCGCCCAGCGCCGGGTTGGTCTCGTGCGTAAATGACCTTGCAAAATATGCAGCAGCTCTTGAAAATAATCAGCTATTCGGAAAGGAAATTTCGCAAATTGCATATAGCCCTGTAATTTCAATAAATGGCGATACACTACCTTATGGTTTGGGCTGGTTCGTCCAATGGGTTAACGGAAAGAAAGCCGTATGGCATTACGGGGACTGGACGGGCAACTCCTCGCTGCTGATGCGAATACCCGAAGACAGCCTGACGCTGATAATGCTGGCAAATACCGACGGCCTGAGCGCGCCGTTTATGGGATTGGCCCTGCCGGGCGATGTTACATATTCACCTTTTGCCAATGCTTTCCTTAAGATATTTATTTCCAACAGCTTC
>DAINRZ010000068.1:0-3131 GCA_036741575.1 Kapaibacterium sp. (SeqCode) | reverse complement strand
CAAAGAGTATTACAATACCCCCGGCATGGGTATTATCAGTAAATATTCAGTGAACAATAACTTATTCGATTTAGTTAAAGAAATTATTGCCGCTGCTGAAATCGAAATGGAAATGGCTAACGAAAAGAATTTTATAAACTTGTTAGAGCCTCTTTACAACCTTTTTAATTTAAATAAATTAAGTAATTACACTGGCAGATATTCAACTAAGTCATTTAATATTAATATCAAAACTGAAAAAGGTATCCTGAAAGCTGTATTAGCCAAAAAGAATAAAAGTAAAAAGAAAAACGCCGGCATAGAAGATACCGAAAAATACTTTATTTTCCCGGAGAGAGAAAATTTATTTTACTTGAATACCTACAAAAAAATCAGGCTTATTATTGGCCCGGACGGTAAAGCTAAAAGCCTGGAATTAATAAAACTTGGAGAAAAAGAATACGGCAGGCGGCATTAGTGATTATTCTCCCTGAACTGAATATCGCACAGCCTCTTGTAAATCCCGTTTTGTTCAATTAACTGCTGGTGATTGCCGCGCTCTACTATACTTCCTTTATCGAAAACGACAATCTCGTCGCAGTCAATAATAGTTGCAAGCCTGTGGGCAACAATAGCGGCAGTCCTGTTTTGCAGGGAGTTATTAATGGCTTCCTGCACAATCTTTTCAGATTCTGCATCGAGAGCAGAGGTTGCTTCGTCAAACACCAATATCTGAGGATTACGGAGTAAGGCTCTTGCAATTGCCACGCGCTGGCGCTCGCCGCCGGAAAGCATTACGCCCCGGTCGCCTACGAATGTATCGAATTTTTGTGGCAGATTCATAATAAAATTATATGCATTTGCCATCTTTGCTGCTTCTATGATTTTTTCCATCGGAGCATCTTCGAGGCCAAAACGGATATTGTTTGCAACTGTATCGTTGAAAAGCACTGTTTCCTGTGCTACGATTCCAAAAAGCGAGCGGTAAGATTCAAGAGTTAGGTCACGGATATTTCTACCATCGACTGAGATATTACCGGATATTGGGTCGTAGAACCTTATTAACAGGTCGAGCATTGTCGATTTGCCGCTGCCACTCGAGCCGACGAAAGCAACCTTTTTATTCTTTGGTAATTTCAGGTTTACATGATTAATAACTGGAGTATCAATGTAAGCAAAATTAACATCCCTGAATTCTATGCAATCATTAAGCTTGTCAATGATTTCGGTACCGGTTTCCACGGAAGGCTCTTTGCCGAGGATACTGAATACTCTTTGAGCGGAAACATACCCGTGCTGGAACTCCGATGCCAGATTGAAAACCGATGCAATTGGAGACAGGATTGAAAAAAGTGAGAACAAAAATAATAACAGGTCGTCTGCGGTCATTGTTCCATTATAAACTTTCATTCCACCGACATACAGAACCACACTTAGAGCGCCAATAGCAAAAATTTCATTGGCCGATGGAATGATTTGAATTATTTTACGGTGCTTCACGGCCGATTTCACATACTTCATGGTTTGTGCCATAAACCTTTTAATGACAGCGCCTTCGGCATTATATGCTTTTACGGCCCTGATACCGGAAATCGACTCCTGCATAGCCGAGGTATAATCTGCCATGGCGTTCTGCATCCTTGCAGCATATTTACGCAGGTATTTGACAGCTATTTTTAGGATGACCAGGCTGACTACGCTCGTACTGAAAGCAATCAGAGTTAGGAACGGCGAAATCGTAATAAGCAGCAACAGGAAAATAATTACTGAAGTAAGCTCCCTAATTATATCTGTTATTGCCATTACAGTTGACCTGTTGACAACGGCCACGTCATTTGAAAGGATTGAAATCAGGCTGCCTTCCTTGGTTTTTTCGAAATATTCCACCGAAAGGGACATAAGCTTACCGAAAAGCTGGTCTCTGATGGATTTAATAGCTCCTTCCTGCAGCTTGATATTTACAATCGTTCCTGAATATTTAAATATATTTTTCAGTATAAATACAATGATTATAAATATGCATAAGTTGATGAGTGTGGTGGCCTGGTCGCCGGTTTGGACAAAATCCCTTAAGCCTCCGAAGAAAGCATCCTTAATACCATCGAGAAAAGATGTGGTTTGCGGTGCTAGATTAACGACGGTGGTGTTGTTTTTCCCGAAAATCAGTTCCGTTACCGGTTTTATGGTGGTCACTGTAACAGCATTGAAAATTGAAAAGAAAAAGTTCAGTGTAATCGAAAGCAGCAGCAGCCTGACGAACGGCTTTACGAACCTGAACATCTTAGGCATAAGTTTAAAGATGCCCTCGCTGCTATAATTAATACCGGTATTTTCCACTAATTAAAAATCTATAGTTTTCAAAAAGTTAAAAATATAAAAGAAAGTAATAACAGCAATGAAGAAAATTGGGGGAAATGTTTTTTCAATACTATTAACTTTTTTACGTTATAATTATATGGATATTAACAAACATATCGAGTATTGGATTGAGTTAACAAATGAAATATTGATATACCCAAATCGGAGTATCAATGGATAAAATCCCTGCTGACATGATAAAAAGTATTAAAGACTTTTTAAATATACTGGAATAGAACAACATATTGAAAAAGCTGTATTATTCGGCTCTTATGCAAGAGGTGGTCATCACGAATACAGCGATATCGACCTTGCTATTGTATCGGACTCTATTACAAGAAATCGTTTTATGGATAAAGAGATGATACGCAAGTATATAAATGCTGTAAATACTGATATTTCTCCTATGCCTTTTATGCCCACAGATTTCAATGATGATAATGTTTTTGCATGTGAAGTATTACTAAATGGGATTGAAATCCCTTTAATTTAGCGCTTACCAGTTTTTCAGTAAATCTAAGCAATGACGAAAGTTAGGGGTAAAATAATGAAAACATTTTTTCATTTTAGATTTTATTGTCAGTAAAATTTTCGCATATGAAGTGCTGAGGGATGGGATTGAAATCAATTGAGAATAAAACCGAAATCGTGTGACAATTATTACCATCTTCATATAAAATATAGTAATTACATTAATTCGTTCTATGAATATTATTAATGAATTAAAGCACAAATTTAATATGATTTATATTTATTTACATTCGCAAGATGTCAAGATCTATTTTTTTTTACGG
>DAINRZ010000067.1:0-11255 GCA_036741575.1 Kapaibacterium sp. (SeqCode) | reverse complement strand
CGACATTAGCTCAGCCAGAATCCAGATTTACGACTTCATGGGCAACAAAGTAAGCAACGGCAGCGAGGTGGAGCGTACCGCGCACAGCTTTTACCAGGGCGAAATTGCCTGGGATTGCAGCTCGGTTGCGCCCGGCGTATATTTCATTAATTTCGATTTCGGTACTGTGCGTACAACTGTGCCTGTGGTAGTGGCAAGGTAAAAAACAATATACATTCAAAAAAATATTTTAAACAAACAATTACTTTGCTGCCACTGCATCAATTTCTATTTTGCACCCGTGATGTAATTCATTTACCGGAATAATTGCCCTTGCAGGCTTGTGGCTGCCGAAAAATTCGGCGTAAATATTATTTACTGCCGGCCAGTATTCAACATTGCTTATATAAATATTGCATTTCAGGACTTTGTTCAATCCGCTGCCTGCTTCCGCGAGTATTGCAGAAATATTTTCCAATGCTTGCCTGGCCTGTGCTTCGATGTGGCCCTCTACGATTTTGCCGCTTACAGGCTCTATAGGAAGTTGCCCCGAAACATAAACTATGCCGTTGTGCACAACCGCCTGAGAATAATGCCCCTTTGGCAGGGGAGCTTTTTGTGTTTCTATCGATTCCGCGGTAATAATACTCTTCTTTCCTTTATTCACTTATTTGCCTTATTAGAAATATTGCCTTGATAAAACTCATATAAATATATATATAGCTATTATAATAAATCTACTACCGATTTTACTTGATCAATTCAGCTAAAGTCAAAATCTCTTAATTTGCACGGTTTTTATCGTATCGCCGTCGGCGAGCATCGTGTGGCCGGATATTACCAGCCTGTCACCGGGGGCAAGGCCGGAGGTGATTTCTATTTCCATGCCGTTTTCTTTACCGGTGGAGATATACCTTTTGCGGGCAATGCCGCCGCTTTCAATATAAACGTACTGCCTGCCCGATTCGCTCAGAATACTTTGCACCGGTACGGATACCGCCGATTTTTTTTCGTAAATATCAATCCTTACCTCGGCTTCGGCTCCGCTTTTCAGCAAACCCGAGGGATTGGCAAAAATGGCTTCGGCCCTGAAATTGCCCGATTTGTTATCTATTGTGTCCGAAACAGATGCCAGCCTGCCTGCATAGTCTTTGCCGTCCACGGTCAATACGGCTTTAATGCCCCTTTTCAACTGTGCTTTCTCTTCCGGGGTAACGAAGAACGCAGCAGTGACTGATTTATTATCGCCAATCATGAACAGCTTTTCACCGATTTTGACTTTGGTGCCTTCCTTCACGAACAAATCGAGCAGAGTGCCCTCGGCAGGCGCATCGGGATAAACCATCCTTTTTATAGATTCGTAGTTCTTCAGGCTGATACCGTATTGCTTTTCTATTGCAGCCAGTTCCTTTTGGGTTATGGCATTGTTCTGCATTTGTTCCCTGGCCCGGGCGAATGATTTTTCGGAGTTTACGAAGGCTGCCTTTGCCTGCTCGTATTGTATTGCCGAATTATTCTCGGGGAAATTCAGGATTATATCTCCTGCCTTTACTTTATCGCCTGTTTTGAAGTTCACTTTCAGCACTTTATCGTTTAGCTCAGATTTTATAACGGTTTCGTTCAGGCTTGATATAGCAGCTTTGTACTTAATTGAGATAGTAAATGGCTTGGGTACGATTGGCATAATTTCGATTTCCGCGGGGAGGGCTTTGCCTTCGGCTGCGTCTTTTGGGTTCTGCCCGCCTTCATTGCCGCACGATACCAATAGCAGCGATACCTGGATAAATAATAAAGCAAAAGATAGATTGTATTTTTTTTTCATTATAAAGTTATTATTCGAAATAATCAAAAACAGTTAATAGCTCATGTTGTCGATTTTCACTTTACCGCGGAAAATCCAGTAAATGCTTATGGTATAAGCCAGTACGAACGGCATGCCGATAAGTGCAATAATCAGCATAGTTTCGAGTGTCTGTTGCGACGAAGCTGCATTGTAGATATTAAGGCTGTTTTCGGGACTGGGGTTCGAATAAACAATATTCGGGAAAATACCTGCAGCAAACAACGCCAGCAGGCAGGCAATACTTACACTCGACGAAGCGAATGCCCTAAGCTCCCTGCCGTGGTGGATTTCCCTGGGAATATTGGCTATAGCCAGCATGTTTATTATGGCAAGCAGGAACACAATCGGGTATTCCTTGAAATGCGCCGTCATGTGTGGCACGTAAATCAAAGTGGCCATTGTTGTTGTAACATAGCAAATCACAAAGAATATTATTGCATTATTAATCCAGCTGCGCACCTTTTGCTGCAATTCGCCTTCGGTCTTAAGTACAAGGTAAATAGAGCCGTGCATCATAAACAGTGCAACTGTCGTAATGCCGACAAGTATCGAGTAGGGATTGAGCAGGTGCAGAAGCCCGAACCGTGGCTCGAATGCGGAATCGAGCGGCACTCCAAGGATTATATTGCCCAGCGCAATTCCCATCAGCAGGGCGATGAGAATGCTGGATATGCTGAAAGCATAGTCCCACATCATTCTCCAGCGCGGGCTTTCCCTTTTGCTTCGGAATTCGATGGCAACTGCCCTGAAAATTATCATAAATAATAGCAGCATAAAGGCAGTATAGAATCCCGAAAAGACTGTGGCATATACGTGGGGGAAGGCTGCAAACAATGCTCCGCCGCCGGTAACGAGCCATACCTCGTTTCCGTCCCAGACAGGGCCGATTGAATTAATGAGTATCCGCCTGTCAAGGTCGGATTTGACGAGCAGATGAAGTGAGCCTATTCCAAGGTCGAAACCGTCGAGTATGGCATATCCCATCAGTAATATCCCTATCAAAACGAACCAAATAATATTCAGATCCATAATAATCTCCGGTTAATTCCAATCAATTTAAATTATACCAATAGCTGCAAACCGCCATCGATATTGATTAATAAATATAGTTTAACTTAAAAAACTTTGGGCAATGAGCAAAAAAAATAATTTGATTTCCATATTATAATTCGGGGAAAAGCAAGTTAGGCCTTGCCGGCAGCAACGAGCCTGGCAAAATGTTCGAAAGACCTGTCATAAGTCCGCTCGGCACCATCGGGAAAACAGCAGCCAGGCAGTTCCCTCATACGGAGGTGGTATTGCATGCATTCGCAGCATTTGCCTTTGCGGGGGCAGGGCGAGTATGAGCAATTACAGTTCTTCATATTCTTTTGGGTGTTGCATTCCATAATCAATACCTTATTTAATGTCGAAAACGTAATCTGTGTCGTAGGTCCTAACGTAAAGCCTGCCGCCTTTTTTAACAAACAAGCTTGCCGCCGATTTAATTTTAATAGATTTTAGCACTTTGCCTGTGTATTTATCCAAAAGGTGAATGTAATCCTTCTCTTTTGTGAATCCGTACCCGGTTATGATAACGTCGCCTTCAATTAAAAAATTCTGCGAGTTGCACACTAATGGCTTACTTCTCCATATAACTTCCTTCGAATCGAGCATTATGGCTGTAATATAAGCGTTCATGCCTTTGGAGCTATAAGCATAGGTGCTGTGGGCATGAGACACATAGAGCACTCCTCCCTCGATTTTAGCCCAGTTAACCCTCATATTTATAAATTCTCTGTCGGATTGTACAAAGTCGGGCGGTATCACATAATTTGTAAAATCGAATGCATAAAGCAGCTTCGAATCGCTCTTGCCAACGATATAAAGCATATCGCAATCGCCAAAGTTGAATCCGTAAACCAGGTAAATATATTCATCATCATAGAAGCAGTCTGTCAAAATCCTGTCCTTGCGCTTTTCGGGTATAAATGCCGGAACATCGCCTTTGCTGCCCATGAAGGGATTGGGCGGGGTATAGGAAGGATAGGTAAGCGAATTGGATGAAAACCAATATTCTTCATCGGTAATCTGGTTTGGTTTTTCAGATACTTTAACCAATGTAACCTGTTTTGGTTTATTCTGCGATTTGGCAGTGTGCTCCCTGAACGGAGGCGGCTCAAGCATAACAGCCTGGATAGAATTCAAGTCCAGTTTTTCTGTTTTCTCTGGCTGTGCCAGCAGCTCATACTGACCTATGCCTGAGAATAGCAGGCCGAGCACTATGGCAGCCGCCATTAAGTAAACTGCGGATGTGATTTTAGTTGAAACCTTTTCTATATAGATTGTCATAATCATACATTCCGGAAAATTTAACATATTTAAAGTATATACGCAGAAACCCGGTATTAATCTAACTACATTTTGTCTTTCAGTTCAGAAATTTTTTGTTCGTAGTATTGCTTTCTTCCCGGTTTTGATGCCATCAGGTTCTCGTAAACTTTTACTGCCTGGCCGTAGGCGCCCTGCATTTCGTATATGGATGCAATTGTATCGGTAAAAATCGCTGTGTCATCACTTGTTTCATCAATCATACCGGATTCACCGGCAGGTTCGCCGCCAACAGGGCGCTTTGGCGCCGAGCCTGCAATCTGCCTGGCCTTCGATAGGAAATAATCTTCCTCGGGGATTTCAGCAAAATCCATTTCGATAAAGCAGTTAGTATAAGTCGAGAAATCGTCGGGGATATTCCCTTTATCGAAAACATTGAGCCTGGGCGGCACACTGAGCTTGCCCGCAGAATACTTTTTTATGAGCGATTTCTTGTTCAACAGCATAGAGTTCAGGCCGGGAATAATCCTGATGTCACTCGATTTAATTCCTGTTTTGCTGCGGACCGATGAATGAAAGCTGCCGAATGATGTAAGGAATGCCTTCCTGCCGTTATCGGCAACTTCTTTCAAATCAGAGTCTGAAAGCCGGATTTCTTTATTATAAGTCATATTGCCTGATTCCCGTTCCAACTCGACCGGCATAGTTTCGGATTCTTCGACAAGGCTCCTTACTATTTTATTTCCGGGGAATTTCGAAAGCGCCATATCCAGTATGCTGTTATAATTTTTGCTTTCGCCCAAAACTTTGTAGGCTTTAGCCATTATAACATAAGCAAGCGGGTAATCTGGATAGGACTCAATGCCCTTCCGGCAAAGCGAAAGCGCCGCCTGGGCATTCCCCTGCTCTAAGTATTCGCCTGCTTCGGCGACAAAGAAAATCGTTACTTCTTCCATAGTATTATTAGTTTTAACGCCTGTTGCCCAAAAGCGACAGCAGGAAGATAAACAGGTTGATGAAATCGAGATACAGAGCCAGGGCGCCTGCAATTGCTGTTTTTACGGCAGCCTCGCTTCCTTTTGTTTCAATAATAGCCATTTCTTTAATTTTTTGTGTATCGTATGCCGTTAAACCCGAGAAAATCAGTACCCCTGCTAATGATGAAATAAAAGTCAGCATAGAGCTTTTTACAAATATATTGAGAATGAGTATGCCTATCAACCCGAATAAACCCATAAGCATAAAATTGCCCATACCTGTCAGGTCTTTTTTGGTAATGTAACCGAACATGCTTAGGCAAAGGAACATACCGGCTGTCAGGAAAAAAACTTCGAAAATTGAATCCATGGTATATGCCACAAAGATTACCGATAAAGTAAGGCCGTTTAGCAGTGAATAGACGAGAAACATCGTGCCGGCGGCAAAAACCGGCAAGGTTTGCACCCTGGCTGCAAGGAACCATACCAGGCCAAGCTCGGCAATAATCAAACCGTAAAAGAAAATGTTGTTAGAGGCTATCCGCCACCACAATCCGCTGTCGTAGGTGTACCACGAAGCAGCACCGGTAACAAGCATCCCCACAAACATCCAGCCATATACCTTGGTCATAAACGCCTGCCTGATTCTCGAAAGGCTCAGGGCATCCATGTTTTGAATACTATCCTGCATCATAATCACGACTCCGAAAAAATATTTATTAATTAAATTAATTTATCTGCGAAAAATAAAAAAATTATAAGTTTCTGTCAATAACAAATCTTGCTAAAATTTCCATCGACTCCCTTGCCATGCTTTCGGGAAATATCTCCAGGTTGGCCAATGCCCTGTCTATGAATTTTTTGGCCATATCCTCGGCATACTTTATTCCGTTATGCTTATTGACGAATTCCACTATAGTATTCAGGTCTTTTTTGCTTTGGCCGCCGTTTTTAACCAGCTTGATAATCTTTGCGGCGTCGCTTTTCGGGGCTGTGTTGCACGAATAAAGCAGGGGCAGGGTCAGCTTCTTTTCTTTAATATCGTTGCCCACAGGCTTGCCGATAATTGAATCTTTTCCCTGGTAATCGAATATATCGTCTTTTATCTGGAACGCAATTCCGATATTTTCGCCAAATTGCTTCATTGCTTCTTTTTTGCCTTTGTCATCGGTCGAGCTGGCGGCGCCTATCTCGCAGCAAGACGACATCAGCGAAGCAGTTTTGTCTGAAATTATCCTGAAATAAGTTTCTTCGTCGGTATCTGCTTCGCGGCTTTTCTGAATTTGAAGCAGCTCGCCCTCGCTCATCCGCCTTACGGAATGCGAAGTAATCTTCAGGAATTCGAACTCATCTCCGTCAATCGAAGCCAACAATCCCTTGGCAAGCAGGTAATCGCCTATTAAAACAGCAATTTTATTATTCCATGCCGAGTTTATGGAAGCAATTCCCCTGCGGACGGTAGATTCGTCCACAACGTCATCGTGCACCAGAGTGGCATTGTGCAGCAGTTCGACCATTGCAGCGCCGGTGTATGTTCTTTTGGTAACGCCGCCGCAAAGCTCTGCTGCCAGGAATACGAGTATCGGCCTTAGCTGCTTGCCCCGCTTCTTGGTCATATAACGGATAATCAGATTTAGCAGCGATACGTTGGAATTCATGATCCCCTTCAGGTAATCATTGAACTCTTCTAAATGATGTTCAATTGGCCTGGATATTTCTTTTAATGTCATTCGGTTATAATTACTATTTTTTATCTATTGTTAATTAAACATACTAATATTAAATACTAAAATAAGAAATTAAAGCCTTCAATTGCAATTATGTTTTCTTGCGTGATTATTATGTTGCAGGCTTTTTATTCCTATATACTGCCTTGGAAATCCATATACTTAATTCGTATAAAACATACAATGGCACGGCAAATATTAACTGGCTGACGGGATCGGGAGTCGGAGTAATGATGGCTGCAACGATAAGTATCAATACAATGGCATGGCGCCTGTATTTTTTCATAAAATCAGGACTAAGTATGCCGACCCTCGAGAGGATATAGGTCACCATGGGCATTTCGAAAATCAGCCCGGCTCCCAGAAGAATCATGGTTATAAAGCTGAAAAATTCGTTTATGTCAATCTGATTTTTAATATAATCGGTGCCGAATGAAGCTGCAAAAGCCAGCATAGATGGTATCATTACAAAATAGGCAAAGAAGACTCCCGAAAAAAAACACAGGGATGTAAAGAAAGTTATATTGCGCGCCCACTTTTTTTCATTTTCATATAGGCCCGGGGCAACGAATTTCCACAATTGGAATAAAACCATGGGGAAAGCCAGGATTATGCCTGTTATAAGTACTACTTTGAAGAACAGGAAAGGCTGCCCGAAAGGTTTCAGGTTCTGCAGTGCCAGGTTGGCAGTAAGGGCGGGCTTCAGAAGAATTTCTTCCATTATCTCTTCGGCAAAATAGCCTGTGGCAACACATCCAAGTGCAATATATACAAGGGAATAAATAATCCTTTTCCTCAATTCACCCAGATGGTCGAAGAAACTCATCTCATTAGTATTTTCAGGTTGCAATTCTGCCATTTTATTTATAGTTTACTTTTTTCTGTAATAATATTAGAATAAAAAAACGAAATTAATTATTAAATTTGATATAATTATTAAAAAATGGCGTTGATAAACAATATAAGAAACAGTTATGAAAAGAAAAATACCTTTGTTTGGCCTTTTGGCTGTTATCCTGCCTATGGTTACAGGCTGCGGGGGCTCTTCCGGGCCCAAATCGTCAATCGAGCCTGTCGATATTCAGAAATCATTCAGTTTTAGCAGCAATTTCGAAGACTGGATAAAAAAACATATAATTGAGGACGAGGCATTTGCTTCGGCTGATATACTCCTATTCAATTTTATAAAGCCCGATTCGGTGACCAATCCGTTTCTGCCTGGCCCAAAGGCATATTCGAAGGTTGCTGCTTATATTGAATGGCCCAGTAAGTTCGAATCTGTTATCTTCGATAACACCAATCTTGCTTTGTCGGTCACTTTTCTTTCAAATATCCATTTCACAATACCATCAGGGTGGAACTTCGAATCTCGCACTTATGGCAAGGAATATAAATGGCAGTTTGCCACAACCAACAAGGAATCTGCCGTTTATCCGGAGACTATGTGTTATTCGCTGCACCCGGCTAGGGTGCTTGCTTACGAAGATTCTATCGGCTTGGATAACGGTTTTACACTATCCTGGGGCAACGCATTCAACAAAGACGATATATTTATCGATTTTTCTTTCGAAGATAATCTGGCCAGAAAAGAGTTTTCCGGTGTTGCCACCCAAGACAACGGTTCTTATACATTTGAAAACGGTTACCTTCGGAAACTTGGTATTAATAAAGCAGGTACTCTGATAATAAATATCCTGAGGCTGAAACAAAGCTTCAATAATTTATCTTTTACAGATACAGGCATCCTGAAGATAGTTAGCTATTCGATTACGACTGCAAAAGTTACAATTTATATAAAGGTTTAATACATAATGAAGGCTTCAATTAGCAAAAAGACCCTGCTTTATACTCATCCTGTTTTTATCGTTGGCAGCTACGACAGTGAAGGCAAACCAAATATCATGGCTGTATCCTGGGGCGGCATTTGCTGCAGCAATCCGCCTTGTGTGGCCATTTCGCTGCGCAGGGCAACCTATACATATGGCAACATTATGGCAAATAAAGCATTTACAATTTCGGTGCCGCCTGCCGAATATGTAAATGAAGCTGATTATACCGGAATATTTTCGGGCAGGGATTATGATAAATTTGAAAAGACAGGGCTGACACCTGTTAAGTCTAAGATAGTAAATGCCCCATATGTCGATGAATTTCCGGTTATTCTGGAATGCAGTGTGGTCCATACTTTCGAATTGGGACTGCACACTCAGTTCGTCGGCGAAATATTAAATGTCCTGGCCGACGAATCCGTAATGAACAGCAGCCGTATGCCCGATATTGACAAAGTCAGGCCATTCATTTACGATTCATCGACTTCTTCGTACTACGGTATTGGCAGCAGAATCTGTACTGCCTTCTCAACTAAGGAATTAGAAAAAAAGAATAAAAAATAATGTCTATTAAAAACTGGATAGAACAGGACAGGCCCCGCGAAAAACTGCTGGCACGCGGAGCCGAAGCTCTTACCGATTCGGAGCTGCTGGCTATTTTGTTCGGAAACGGCACCCGCGGCAAATCGGCAATTGACCTTGCAAGAGAGATGCTTGCCGATTTTGGCAGCCTGACAGAACTGGCAAAGGCACAAGTGCAAGACCTGATGAAATTCAAGGGAATTGGCGAAGCTAAAGCAATCTCCTTGGCTGCAGCATTGGGGATTGCATGCAGGATAGAGTCGGGCAACCCAATTTTAAATCAGGTGCTCGACGGCCCCGAGATGGTAGCAAGGTATTACGGGCCAAAAATGAGGGATAAGCTGAAAGAGGAGTTCTGGGTGATAATGCTGAGCAGTTCGAACAAAGTGGTTAAGGAAGAAAAGGTGAGCGAGGGCACTCTCAATTCCAGTTTAGTCCACCCAAGAGAGGTCTTCAAGCCGGCTATTGCCTGCAGCGCTGCTTCGATAATAATTCTGCACAACCATCCATCGGGCAGCAGAGAGCCTTCGAAGGAAGATATTATTATTACAAAGCAGATGGCCGAAGCAGGAAGGCTACTGCAAATTCCTGTCCAGGACCATATCATTATTGCCCGCGAAAAGTATTCAAGCATGAAAGTGATGGGTTACCTGTGAAGATTAGATACAGTACATGGTGAATTATGGTATGATAAAATCAACCGGTTATATTTTTAGTCGAGCAGATAAACTCTCATTCGCAACTTATTACGACAGGCAGCTAAGGCTGAAGAACTATGAGCTAAAGGACCACTTAGGCAATATCAGGATGGTGTTCCAAGATTTCAGGTTCGACGGCGCTGTACCGGATTACTGGCCGCTGATGCTAAGGCCCTTGAACTACGACCCGCCGATTTTCAACTATCCCACAAAACTGGATATAGCTTCGGTTTACGACTACTACCCCTTTGGCATGCTAAAGCCCGGCCGCTACTTCGAGGATACCTGGAGCAGGTATGGCTTAAACGGCATGGAGAAAGACGACGATATAAAGGGCGAAGGCAACAGCTACGACTTCGGCGCCCGAATGTACGACCCCAGGCTGGGGAGGTTCTTTAGTTTAGAACCGTTGGCTTCAAGTTCCCCGGATTATTCTCCTTACTTATATGCAGGAAATTGTCCAATTACATTTATTGATAATAACGGTGAAGTAGAAAAATATTACATAATAAAGTATTCATCTAATGGTCAATTTAAAATATCTTATCTGAAAACTACTTTATATCGATACATTGGTGATGATGACTTATATTTTTTAGGGATTAGAACGTCAATCCGATATGAATTAAATAAAAGAGTATATTATATTCAAATGCCTAATCAGAAATTTGATGAACATTCTACTCCTTGTTTTTCATTTGGTGAAGATGGAGTTAATTATTCAAGATATGAGTCATCTTTTTTAAAAGACCCTGTTGGTTGGGTTGAACAAAACAATTGGTTTTCGGATCAGGGAGGATTTACTGACGCTTGGACTAAGTCTTTAGATGTCATTCAAACCGGTGCACAAATAGGACTTTTTATGGGTGCGGGTGCAAAAGCTAATTTTACTTTAGCAAAGAATAGTTTTGTTACAAATCCAATAAGTACAACGATAAAAGCGCCAGAAATTGAGGGCCCAACCGGAGCATGGAAAGCATCCACACTGACAAAAGCAACGACTATTGATGAAATATTTGCAGATCCAAAGCGAGTTTGGGGAATGACAAAAGATGAAATAAAGCAGATGATTCCAGAAGGATGGATTCGCCAAGATTATGGGTATACCGGAAAAGGATTTAATTATTTTGATCCAAGAAGTGGCGATAGAATTGTATTCGAACAAGGAGGAAGACATAAAGCTGACAAATGAATTATTTCTCAAATAGTCTTAAAAAGAGGCAAAAGGTGTTATTTTAAATTTAGTTGAAATTAAAAAAAAAATAAACAAGAGGTTCCTTAAATTTAAAGTTTGTAAAAGTGGTTAAATT
>DAINRZ010000066.1:0-11293 GCA_036741575.1 Kapaibacterium sp. (SeqCode) | reverse complement strand
CTAACTTCAATGGTATCAGTGCCAACACAATCAAGGTTATCTTTTACATTGACCCAATATTTACCTGGTGATTTCACTTCGATAAACGGAGTTGTCTCGCCTGTATTCCAGGTATAGCTTGTATATTCGCTGTCATTTGGATCTTTAACTACTGATAAATAAATAGTTTCGCCGTCGCACATAATTGTATCACCGGCAATCTTAGGGTTGAGCCTTCCAATTTCAATATTCACCCTAAGAGTTTTCGGGCACAGGTTCCTGCTGTCCGAAATTGCAACAATATAAACGCCGGTCTGGTTTACAATCAAATTCTGGGCAGTACCGAGCGATACGGTGGGATTGTCCTCCCTGTACCAGTTAAATGTCACGTCAGTCCTGTTAAGGTTGTCGGCCGTGAGAGTGATCTCCTCGCCGTCACAGGCTTTAAATTCACCGGTACTCGAAGTAATTACAGCATCGATTGTGTCCTCGACTAATACATAAATATTATCGAACGCCTCGCAACCATTTTGAGTGCTGACAGTAACTGTGTACATTCCAGTGGAATCCACCTCGATAGTCGGTGTTGTTTCGCCATTAGACCAATTGAGGAAATCATACATTTTTGGAGAGCTGGTGATTGTAGCTTTCTGTCCCTGGCAGATAAAAATAGTATCTCCCGGATTATCGATTGTCACAGTTGGCGATGGATATACAGTAATATCCACCGTATCATATGTAACCTGCGTGCCAAGCTGAATTGTAAGTATGTATTTTCCAGTCCCTGCTAATCTAATACCCCTAATCTCAGGATTATACTTATTCGAAGTAAAACCGTCGGGGCCTTTCCATGTATAATTAGCGCCGTCTACATATTGAGCTTCGAAATATATAGTGTCGCCATCGCACGGGTCTTCATCAGATACAGTAATCCCTGATGGAGGCTTGAAAAAGCTCTGTATAAATGTAGGAAGGCCTTTCATCGGAACTCTCTGATCGGGCACCTGGATTCCAGCCTGTATAATATTGCACCCGGCGCCGTCGGCTTCCGGGTTATTAATTACACTCAAAAAGTAACCATCTTCGATTGATACGTATATTTTAGCGTCTGGTGCAAGCTGCATAGCAGCAAAATGCCTGCCTTCGATACTAAGGCTTGCTACTTCGGTAATTCCCGAATTAATATTTGCAGGGTCGTTACCGATTTTTTCAAGGTTTATCTGGTAGATTTTACTCGGTTTTTCATCGATAGTACTCACATAAATCATCTTTGAATTTGCAGAAAATTCAATCCCGTAAGCATTGTGATATTTTACATCATTTAAAAGGAAATCCACATTACCAGGGAAATATGGGGTAATTACACCTGTCTCGTTGTTAAACCTGAATATTTCAACTTTTCCGGTCCTCAGTATAGATAATGCTATAATAGAACCGTCTGTCGATACTTTCATGTATCCGTGAGAATGCAACTGGCCTCTCGGATCATCCGGATCTGTAAAAGTATCATGTACTGAACCGATCGAAGTTTTTACGGGATTGGCTATATCGAGTCCGTTGTTGTCTAACTTATATGCACAAAAAGTATTATTATTCCATTCGTGCATGATAATCCAGAATGATTTTCCATCCTTGTGCAGGCATGCAGTAATCTTTTCTGTAGAAGAAGAATTGATTATTTTGTTTCTAATGTATTCGTTGCCGACTTTCTGGACATCCATTTTGCCGGTAGCCAAATTAACACGAGTGTCCACAACGGTATATTGCAGGCCGTTTTTCCCGCCATCTGCGTCTGTAGTGAAAACATAGTGAAGGTATTTCTGCCCGGGCTTTGGAATAATGACACCAACCTGTGTTGAAGAATATTGTCCGTTCAAATCTGTCTTGGGGTTTCCGCCTGCATTATCAAATAAATAGTGGTCGCCGTTGTTCTTTACACCCCAAATATTTATTCCGTTTGTATAAAACAAAATCTTTCCCTTGTTGTCCGATATTGTTGCACAGCCCTCTTCGGCTATCATCATAGTTAAATCCGAGAAAGTAGGAGGTGTAGTATGGAATGAAAGCCAGCATTTTTTTCCGAAGCACCAGTTGTAGGGTTCTTTCTGTGAGTATATAGCCGGAACACACGTCAGCATTAACATCAATATTATTAGCGCCTTCTTCATTTGGTTAACCCCATTATTTATTTTTAAACATCATTTTCAATATTCATCATACAATCTTATAAATTAAGATTATTTCTGAACTTTTAAAATTAAATTCATAATTATTCATAAAAAATTTAATATTAATTAATATTTCGGTAATAATATGCAAAAATAAACCTCCCAAACTGTTAACAATAATATATATAACACTTAATAAGGAAAATTGTTACATAACATCAAAAAAAAACTTAATATTTTTGAATTTTTTATTAAAGCAGGTTAACATTAATGAAAAATTTGAGAGTATCAGTTATAGGCGTTGGGCATCTTGGGGGCATCCATGCGCGTTTATGGAAAAATGTAGAAAACACCGAACTATCGGGAATCTACGACACAAATCCCGAAACAGCATCATTCAAATCGGGCGAGCTAGGGTGCAAAGCTTTTAGCACGATAGATGAGTGTATCGCAAATTCCGATTTGGTCACTATTGCTTCTCCTACGGTATATCACTACGAAATAGCCGCCAAATGTATTGATGCCGATACTCACTGCTTTATAGAGAAACCGGTAACTGCAACCTACGATGAAGCACAGAAATTAATCGCCAAAGCAGCAGAAAAAAAAGTACGAATACAGGTGGGGCACGTCGAAAGGTTCAATCCCGCACTGCAGGCCCTGCACGGCTACGGCATAAACCCGATGTTTATCGAGGCCCACAGGCTGGCACAGTTTAAGCCGCGTGCCACCGATGTATCCGTTATTCACGACCTGATGATTCACGACCTCGATATTATGCTGTGGCTGGTCAGGTCGCCTGTTAAGAAAATCGATGCAAACGGCGTTGCTGTGTTAACTGAAACGCCCGATATCGCCAATGCACGGATTACATTCGAGAACGGGGCCGTTGCCAACCTGACTGCTTCGCGTATATCGGCCAATCCGATGAGGAAGATGAGGATTTTCCAGAAATCCGCATATATTTCCATTGATTTTGGTAAGCAGAATGTAGAAGTATTCAGGATAGCCGAGGGGAACAGCAACGGCAGCAAACCGGACGCTATTCCTGCACAAATGCTTGGCATGATTGAAGCAGCCGGCAGAAATATTTCTATCGTCTATGAAAGGCCGCCGATACCGGAAATCAATGCTATCCAGGAAGAGCAGAGGGCTTTTGCATATGCTGTATTGAACGGCAGGGAAACGGCAGTCACGCTGGGCGAAGCAGCAGAAGCGCTAAGGCTGGCAGAATTAATAAACAACCGACTAAACGGAGATTGAAAGCTTAGTCCGCAATCTGCAATTTTTAAAAATAAACTCGTCTTTACCTTATTGAATTGTTTTTTTGGTGAAACCGGAATCTTATGGCTTTGGTCTATAAAAAGCTAAGTATTTACAGATTGTCGCTATTAACGCTGGCGATATTTCTTATTGTACTTTCCGGCTTTAATATCTACAAATTCTCTGTTTCGCCTACAGATGAAAACGTTTTTTCGGAGCCGCCCTCAAGATTCTATATTATTAACGACATACCGGTCAATGATAAAGATACTATTATGCAGGGGAGTTTCCTGGTAACCATTAACGGAAAAGTCCCCAAAGGGATGACCCACCTATCAAAAATATTAGAAGGAATAAGCAACGAATCGGTTATAGAATTAATGGTTTTCGACATTAAAGATTACCTGAAAACTTTTAAAAAGAAAGTAACTTATTATAAAATACCTAAGCTGAGTATTTCCGGGCGCAACCTGAAATACCTAAGTTCAGCGGTTTTCGTCTGGAGCGTAGTTCCCGGCGGGGCATCGTCGAAAGCCGGCATGAAAGATGGCGATGTAATTACTAAAATCAACGGGAAACCCTTCAGCGATATGTACGAAGCCGATACATATATGCAGAAGTCTTCGAGCGGGAGTACGGCAGACTACGAGATTTACAGAGGTTCGTATATTTTCAACCTGAAACTTGTATTAGCCAAATTCGGGCTCGATATTGTAAGCCTGACACTATTCCTTGGCGGAATTTTATATATGGTATTCGGTTTTTATATAGCATATTTCAGGTTCAGCCTAATAGCAGCCAGGATTTTGGGGATGGCTCTTCTTCTGATTGGTTTCTTCGTTTCAGTCTTGCCCTACAGGCCTGTGTACAGTTTCGATTTATCCAACAACCTGACTATGGTTGCCAGCTCTGCCACAAGGATATTCGGTTTTGCTGCACTGCTTCATTCTTTCTTCTATTTTCCCCGCGAAATACCAGAACTAATCAGAAAAAAAATCCATCTTGCAATAGTTTATTCTTTGGCGGCAATCTTATTTTTTGTTACTACCTTATCATATTTTTCAATTTTTGAGATAAATATTATTACTGTTGCCAATCAGGCATGGATAGTGGGCATAATAATATATATAAATGTACTGAATATCGCCTACAGGAAATTTATACCCAGAGAATACTGGAAAATCCTCAGGCCTTTGTTTTATGCATCTTTAGTTTTCGTAGCTGCATACCTCATCCGGTTTTTTTTGTATTATTCCTCCCAGATTACACTTCCCGAATGGCTGCTTGCTTCGCTGGTATTTTTGCCGGCATATGTATATATTATTTTGCATTACAGGCTGTTGGACCTCGAGCTAAAGATACGCAGGAATATACAGTACCATCTTGTAACCGGGCTATGGCGAAGTTTTCTTTTAGTAATATTAATAATAGCAATTTGGAATATTTCAAAAATTGAAATAAACCTTCCAAATATAAAATTATCTTTTACATCTATCCAGATTTTAGAAAAACCGCTCGACGAAGGCCTTAGGTTTGCCTACGAAAAAATATTATTAGTTTTTGCCTCGCTGGCTATTGTGGCCATGGTATATAAATCCGGTAAATACGGGCAGGTTTTTATTGATAAAAAATTTCACAGGCAAAAATATAATTACAGCAAATCTGCAGGCGACCTGACGGTTCTGCTGAACAGAACCCTGAGCATCAAACAACTGACCGAATCGGTAACAGATAAAATTGCAGCCATATTACAGTTGAAAAGGCTCGGGCTGATAATTGCCAATAATAACGGCAACGGGCACCCTGTGCAGCATTATTACGGATTTAAACCGAATGATTTCGAAGAATTCATTTCGAACAGTACCTTGGGTTTGATAGAAAACCTTAGAACGTTCCATGGCGAAATCAATATTGATTATGTTTCCGAGCCTTACAAGACAGTATTCAGGAATCATCATTTTACACATCTTTTCCCCCTTAGAAATAATTCTTCTACTATGGGAGTATTGTTATTGGGCGAAAAACTATCAGAATCATCTTTCAGCCGCGAAGATTTTGAATTCCTGTACTCTCTGGCTTCGCAGCTAACTATTTCATTAGAGAACTCGTTTTTGCACGAAGAACTGACTTCGCAGGAAAGGATAAAACACGAGTTGATGATTGCCAGGCAAATACAGCTTGCCTCGCTTCCCAATAAAATACCGTTCGTAGAAGGACTGGATATTTCGAGTGTTTCCGTACCGGCATTGGAAGTCGGTGGAGATTTCTATGATTTTCTGGAGTTCCGGAATTCCAGGAACAGGATTACCGTGGTGATTGGTGATGTAAGCGGCAAAGGTACTTCGGCAGCTCTGTATATGTCCAAGGTACAGGGTATTATCAGGACCCTGAACGAATTCAGGCTGATGCCCAAAGAACTGCTGCGCCGCACAAACAACCTGCTGTTTAATAAAATTGAAAAAAAGTCTTTTGTAACTGCGCTTGCCCTATATCTGGACCTTACTGAAAAATATATGCTTGCAGCCCGGGCCGGCCATCTGCCTGTGTATTATTACTGCAAGGCAACCGCCGAAACCAAAAAGATACATTCACGCGGCATTGTTTTAGGTATTGGCGATGATAATTTATTCAATGAAAATACAGAAGAATTGAAAATTAATATCGGCAGCGGCGACATTCTATTGCTTATCAGTGACGGTGTTACAGAATCGATGAACAGCAATAACGAAGAATTCGGCGAAACGAAACTTATGGAATTATTAGATAAAAATTCGTATTGCACAGCCGACGAAATTAAAAGTGTTATAATCCAGTCAGTCAGTAATTATACTCAGGCAGATAAACAATCCGACGACATGACAATAGTGGTTATTAGAATTCTCTGATTTTTGGTACATATATTGATTAGTTACTCTTGCTGAATATTAATAATTACTTGATAAGAGTGAAACTAAAAAAGAAGACCATATCGAGCCTTGAAGCTATATCCTATGAAAGGGTTGCATTTTTCTTTATCTGGGTGGGAATAACCTTAGTTGTCCTTCATTTAGTATTATTCTACTGGGATAATCTTCTGCTCGGACTTGCATCGAAAGAAACCCTGCAATCGCTCGGGCAGTTCGGCGAATATATGGTCAGTATGATTGGGTCGTTCTGGTCATTAGCCTCTATCATTTTATTCTACGAAACTCTAAAATTCCAGAGAAATGAACTAAAACTGCAAAGGCACGAACTGGAACTAAACAGAAATGAACTATTGGAGCAAACCCAACAGCTTCGCGACCAAAACAAACTTATGATGCTGCAAAATGTGGAGAACACTTATTTTCAGCTTTTAATGTTCCACAATGAAATCCTGAAAGATATAAGCTTTGATTTCGACAAAACCGAAGCAAGCGGTGCCTCGGACGAAAAAAAGCCTATCGAAGGAAGAGATTCATTTATCGAATACTTTCTTAAATTTAACTCAATATATCAAAATGCAGTCGATGATATTGGTATAACAAGCCCGACAAAAGATGAAATGGTTGGTTCGATTAGCGAAGCCTTCGAAAGTTTTATGTATATGTATCACTCCGAATTGAGCCACTATTTCAGAAATATATTAAATATCCTCGAGTTTCTCGACACATGCAAACTCGAAAACAAACGGTTCTACAGGAAATTGTTAATTGCCCAACTCTCCGATTACGAGTTGATACTCATTTTCTATTACTGTATTTGGGATAAAGGCAGGCCATTGAAACAACTGGCAGAAAAATACTCGCTCTTTATCAACCTGAATGACGTGAAATTATTCGATAACAGGCATAAGCAGCTTTTCGAAGATAGCGCTTTCAGCAATTTATAATTAACGGCCAACACCAAAGTTAGTGGATTTAGCCGATTAATAAAATCAAAATTATAAGCGCATTATGGATATTTCTATTTGTTTTTCGGTGCAGTAATATATATTTCGGTCCTGCGGTTAAGCTTACGCCCTTCGTCGGTATTATTAGATGCTATGGGCTTTGCCTCGCCATGGCCGACTGTTTTGATTCTCGAAGCCTGGACACCACGCTTGACCAGGTAGCGTTTAACGCTTTCGGCTCGCCTGTTCGACAGCACAAGGTTTGCGTAATCGCTGCCCCTGCTGTCGGTATGCCCTTCTACGATTATCACAAGGTCGCTCCTTTTAATGAAATAATCGGCTAATAAATTTAGTTCTTTTACCGTATCCGGCAGGTCGTAGCTGTTGGTACCGTAAAGCAGGTTTTCGAGCACATAAGGCTTTAATTTTTCACCGTCGGCAAGGGCCATAATTTGTACTGTGTCTTTTACAAGCGAACGCTTATCTTTGTCGAGGATAGTTATTTAAAGAGAATCCGGCAGAGTCTGTTCCGAAGTATTGTATTTTATCACATATAAATTAGTTAACTGGCTGGAAAATTTGTCGAGTATGGAAGAAAACGGGTAGCCGATATAGCCGGTATTACCACGAGTTTTGTCGGACAGGAATTCATACTCGCTTAATCCCTTGGGCACAATAGAAAACAGCCTTATATCATTTTTGAGCAGCATACTAAGAATGGAATTTGTCGTTTCATCTGTTTTCCCCACACCGTCTTCGCCCTTTTGGTGATAAGGCGCATCGGTAAGAATAATAAGGACTTTATCGGCAATGTGCCTGAAGCTGAGAGATGAACCCATTTTAATGGCTTCGAGTGCATTTTCTTTTTCGTCTTTCCCCCCGCCGGCTTTTACTTTTTCGAGCCACCCCTTAAATTCCTCCACATTTTCTGTGAAGGGATAAACTTCTTCGACGATATCAGAAAACAGGACTAAGCTAATCCTATAATCGATTCCCCGCCTTTGCAATGCTGAAGTAAACCTGATAATATTCTTTCTCACATCGTCGATGAATTTCTGCATCGAGCCTGTTTCATCAATAAGAAAAACAAAATCGACCAGAACAATGCTTTTAGGTGGCAGTTTTTCAATAGATATAATCTTGTTTTCTTTCCCGTTTTCAAATATCGTCAGGTCATGGGCATAAATAGTATCAAGCGGCTCGCTGAATTTATTAAAAGCTTCGCATACAAATTTAATTATCGGGAAATCGGACATGTCGGCATTTTTTATGGTTAGCTCGATGTCCGACTTAGTAGATTTAATCTTGGTTTGGTTGATAAGTTCTTTGGAATCGATAAGTGAATCGACAGCCTCGTTTGCATTCGCATCAGGTGTAATTAAAAAAATTAATAGGAACAAAAACAAAAACCCCGTTATGCTGCAATTTAAAGTTTTCATTTTAAGCCATTACATTTATATATTTATTATAATAAAAAAAGCCCCTAACAAGAATTTTTGTTAAGGGCAAAAAATTCATTTATCTCTATATTGTAATTCTCAATACCGGAGAAACCATGAAGAAGTTGTTAACTTCATAAGGCCTCACCCCCCTCAGCGGAGTCGCATATTTTGCCTCGAGCATCAACCAGTCGGCAAGCAATGGGAGATATATTCTTGTAAGAAGTATTTGATTGGAATACTGTGCGCTGAAGCCGAACGGGAAAGAAGCAGTATTTCTGTACTCGGCTTTGAAATACAACCAGTCACCGAATTCGTTTGGCTTATATGTCTTAAGGCCTGCCACTCCTTTACGGGTAAGATAATATATGGGAGCGCCCCCCTGCCCTTCCATATCGTATAGAGCCATTTCCCTTACTTCTGTGTAATTGATACCAAGGTCAATCCTAATAAAGTTTTCGGGGACAGTAGAGCCAAACCAGAAATTGTAGAACAATGTAATCTGGCCGCATTCCCTTAGAATAGGATAAACAGTTTTCTCATTAATATGATAATAATCTGTGGGAGGATATTCCCAGGAAATAAAACGGTTTATCAAATCATACCCATAGTAGTCGCCTAATACAATATTCTTATCATTTGTTCCTGCAAGAGGAATCTCGGTATTTAAATGAATACCTGCCTCGGGGTGGAACGGGAAGCTGAAATCGATACCGCCGATTAGTTTGCCACCCGGGAAAATATTGAGTCTCCTTTCGGGCACCCAGCTTAGCAGGTTGTTATTATCTTTAAGGCCGGTAGTATTGGAATAACCGAAACCAAGATAAGCATCTATAAGGAATGGAATTGCCTTGGCTGTATATTCGTCGCTGAATGTATTTTTGTACAAAGGCCTTTTAAGGATTACTTTGGCTTCGCCAGGAGACCAGAAAGGATAGCCCACCTGGTCGTTGCCAAAGGAGTTTTTCAGCCAGAAACCGCTTTCGCCTACTTTAAGAGTCTGCTCAAATAGTGAAAGTGTAAAAGAATGAGTTACATTAGTAGGTTCAAGCCAGATTATAACAGCTACTTTCTGCTCCTGGGTATATTTTTCATCGGGCGGAATATCAGTGTAGCAATAATCTCTTTTATATTCAAGGTTTTCGTCGTTAGTAAGGAACGGCGCATCACCGGCAATAATTGGCTCAAGTTTCCTAAGGTATTTTTTTATTTCGGAAGCATTCATGCTGGCTTTGCCGCACGAAATATGCAAAAGCCTGTATGGTTCGGGCTCGGATTCTTCGTCTTCAACGGGCTTTTTAGGTATTGCAATAACCTCGATTTTGTCCTGGTCGAGGTCGTTTTTATTATAACCCGCTAAAACAAATGCCCTGCGAATCTGTATCTGAAGTTCGGTCTCGCAAATATGCCACCTGGGAAACAGCTTTTTAATCTCAGGGTCGAGATCGACAAGGTCAGTTAAAAATTTATCTGCTTCTTTCTTCATGTCGTCCTTGGGTTCAGACTTTAATTCTATTCCGGCAAAAACTGCCAGGCATACCAAAAGTGCTAAATATCTCCTCATAGTCTTTTCTTTATATTATTTCACTAATGTTTTCAAAATTATTAATTAAAAGATAAAGATGAATCGTGCCATTGGAATAAAGACAAATTTACTGTCGGTTTCCCAGGGCCTCGTTTCATTGCCGCTCTTGTCTTTCCTCAGCGATGAAAACGCATCTGCATCGAGCCTTATGAAGAAAGTATTGTAAATCACAGGTATCTGGAGCCAAATATTACCCTTGAGCGTTTCGTCGAAATACTGAAGAGATGCGCCAAAGGGAGTGGAATTATTAATAGCCATAAACTCAGCTTTTGTTGATATACCGCCAACAGTTTCGTTTTTCTTCAATACATAATTTCTTTCGTATTCAACTTCACCGTTTACAACCTTTTCTTCTATCTTATCGTTCCAGGTTTCAACATTATATACAGTACCGCCAAGCGACAAACGGAGAAGGTAGTTGTTGTCTATACTCATTCCAAAAGTATATTGGATTCGTGCATGCCCTCTTATCATGTAATCAGGGAAACTATCTGCCACCCCAAGTACTTGCGGAAGCCTTTCTTTAAAATCGCTGGTAACTGCATCGCCGGAAACATAGCCGAAGTTTATATTAAATACGCCGCTGGATTGAATGACAGGGAACGGGAAATCGAAACTTGCGGCAATACCTGGGCCTGCATTGGTAAATCTTCTATTGATGGAGAACAAATCATTGAAAGCGCCTGACCAGCCCGAACCGGGGAGTATAAGGCCAAGTTTTACACTTTTCCACAAAGCGGATAATGTCCATCTTTCGCTCCAGAACGAAGGATAATTAATTGCATCGATACCATACTTCAACTCTACTCCATATTTGGGAAGGCTGTCGTTTGTCGGCTGATCAGGCTGGGCCTGGGCAGTTATGGAATCGAGAGGATATTGTTTCCAGGAAATTAAATCGGGGCCGACAATAAGTTCATTATTTTTAAGCAAATACTTAAACGGCTGCCCGTCGGATATTCTCATGATAGCCTGTACATCTTTGTTGGCATCAATACTCTTTTCATCT
>DAINRZ010000065.1:0-11313 GCA_036741575.1 Kapaibacterium sp. (SeqCode) | reverse complement strand
ATTTTTATCAGGATATTCATCCAATGTGGATTAGTGAGTATTATTACCAGATATCGCGCCAGTTCAGGAATGAATTGAAGATAAATTACTTCCCTATCAAAGACTTCGATATCGTTGCCGGTTTTGAGTTCCGCAATAGTTCAATTCAGGGCGATTACCGGAAAACGTCATCCGACTCTGCCGAAGCAGTAGAGATTGGTGTCAGCAAAGGCGACTTCGACCCCGGAGGCAATGACTTTACGGTTTATGATTTTGGCGCTTATGTGCAGGGTTCGTATAGGCTGATGGATCAAATAAGCCTGACTCTTGGGGGCAGGTACGATTATAATAGGATTAGGGAAAACGGCGGCTATGGATCGCAGATCAATCCGAGAATAGCCCTTTTGATTACTCCGGGCGACTTTGTTTTTAAGTTCATATATGCAAGCGCTTTCCAAAACGCCTCGAACTGGACGAAATACTCTACCAATACATCGCGGCTGAAAAACAATCCGACTCTTGCACCCGAAAAAGTGAGTAACTTTGAGGCAAGCATAACCTGGCTGCCTTTGAAGAACCTGAATCTCGAAGCGCTTTATTTTTATTCTAATTACGACGGTGTTGTCGGTACAAAAATTATTGAATTCAATAACACCATAACGGGCCAGAACGATGCTATCGGAGAGTTGAAAATTCAGGGCATGCAATTTTCGGCTACATACAAAGCAGGCGAATTGGATATTTATTGCAATTACTCTTACACCGACCCCAAAAATAACAAACTCGATGCCGACGGCAGAAAAACCGGCGAATACCAGACCATAGGCGATATTTCGGCCCACAAGCTGAATTTAGGCATTAATTATATTCTATGGGAAGATTTTAACATCAACCTTAGGATGAACTACAGAAGCGAAAGGCCAGTGGGCCCGAATACATCCGTGGCTTTCAATCCCGGCAAATTCCCCGGCTTTGTATTGCTGAACGGGGCTATAAGCTACAACGTTTTGGAAGGCTTGACTTTGCAGGCCATTGTAAACAATATCACAAACCTGGAGTATTTCGACCCCGGCATTAGGTCTGCCGACGGCAGCCTCTATTCCTACAGGGTGCCACAGAGAGAAAGGAATCTTATTATCAGGCTTATTTACAACTTGTAATAAATAAATTGTGAACGATATGAATTTACATATTAAAACACCATTTTTATATGCCAAGCCGAGGGAAATCTGCAGGGACCTTTCGCCGCAGGAGCTCAGCCTGGCTGCGCTGTCTAAGCACGAATACATATCACTTTATATGAGGATTATCGAAAGCGAAATCAACTCGAAGGGATTGAAGCTAAGGCTGGCTACTTTCGACGATATTGTTCCGGTATCCGACTTTATAAAGAAAAGATACCGCTCCGACCTTGCCGACGAAGTAAGCGCCTATGATATTTTCCGTTTTATCGAATTCGGCCATGGATTGATTGTGGGCAACGACGACAGGGGAATTTTAGGGTGCCTTTTCGAGATAGGATACGATACTATCGAAAGTACCTCTTATTCGGTGAGGCTTGGAATCGACGAATCTCTGAACGGGATGAACATGGGGCAGCTGCTGACGCAATACTCCAGCCTAATTGCCATGAGGCGGGGCTCGAAAGTGAAAAGGGGCATAATAGATTTTGACAACAGCGCCAATTTATATATTCAATTAAACCATGTGGGCTGGATAGTCGAGAGTTTTTACTACCAGATACCCGAACTGGGCAACTGCTACAATGTATGCCTGCCGCTCACCATCGAAGGAATGCTGTTTAATAAAATAGACAACAACAGGCTGATGGAATATCTGAAAGGGAAAAAGGAAGATAAGGATTACATATTAATCAAATTTAACGACCTTGAGTCGGTACTTACTCTTTATCGCGAAACTGATTACAAAATAATTGCGATGCTCAAAGCCGGCATCGTACACGATGTATATTCACTTGTGGCATTTCCGGCAAACATAATAGGGCTAAATATATGAGATATTCCTGATGAAATTACTGTCGGCCATATCGAACACCCTTAATATCAAAAAAGGAGAGGGCCTGCCCATTATTCTCCTGATGGTATATTCATTCTTTATGGGTGCTACCGTAGCCTTTTTCTATACGGCATCCACATCGATAATGCTGACTAATTTTGATATCAAGGTACTGCCCTATACTTATATCGGCGGGGGGCTTGCGGCCTACCTGTTCTGGTTTATTTATTCAACAATTGAAAAACGCCTGAAGTTTTCGAGCCTCCTGGTGTTTGCCAATACTTTCCTTATAATATCAGTAACCGTACTCGTGCTGGGAGTTATCTACACAGACAACAAGTGGTTTTCTTTCGTTATGTATGTGTGGATAAGGATATTTGCTTTTGTTACCTTCGTCGGTTTTTGGGGAATAGCTTCGAGAGTATTCGACATCAGGCAGGGCAAAAGGCTTTTTGGTTTGATAAGCACAGGAGAAGTAATATCAGATATCATCGGTTTTTTCTCTATACCCCTACTGCTGAGTTTCGTGAAAACAGAAGACCTTCTCTACATTTCTATCTTTGGTCTCGTTTTGTGCATTTTTGTAATCCTGATTATCATTAAAAAATTCAGGAATGAACTGTCGATTAAGGTTTTTAGGGAAAGGAAAGAACATAGCACCGAAAACGGCGAAGGCGCCGAAACCGACGAAAGTGATTCAATACCGCGCAATTACTATGTATTCCTGGGCCTGATGGCGTTCCTGCCTATGATAAGTATAGCCTTTGCCGACTATCTGTTTATGATTCAGACTAAAGTGCAATATACCGACAAAGAAGTGCTGTCCGAATTCCTGGCTATATTCTTTGGATTGACTGCAGTGGCCGAATTTATTGTAAAAACATTCCTTTCGGGCAAATTACTAAGCAAGTTCGGTATAAAAATTGGGCTGGCGTCGGCTCCTTTCCTTTTGTTCATTAGTATCGGCCTTGCTTCGGCTTCGGGACTGGTGTTTGGCATTACGGCAATGTTCTCGTCGTTCATACTACTCTCGAAAATACTTGAACGTGTGATGAGGACTGCCGTTTACGACCCTTCGTTCCAAATACTCTACCAGCCACTGTCGGCCTCGAAAAGGCTGTTTTTCCAAAGCAGGATTGAAGGAATAGCCAAAACCGGCGGCAATATTCTGGCAGGTTTCTCCCTGCTGTTGTTCCTTTCGTTCGAATTTTTCAATAATATTATTTTTACGATTATTTACCTGGCGCTGCTTTTAATATGGCTGAAGTACTCGTTCCTTACCCACGAAAAATACAGGGAATCGCTGCGGAATATTTTGTTCAGCTACAAGACCAAGCAGCATAAGGGGTCGGAAGTAAAGTTGTATTCGGATGTATGCTATAAGCCAGAGTTATTGAATAAGTCGAATTTCGAAATTTTCTTTAGCCTGTATAATTACCTTTATCCCGAATATTTAAAAAGGATAACAGAAAACCTGCTGCTTTCGCCAAACCGCGAGCTGCGGGATTCGGTGCTCCAAAAACTTGAAAAAAAGGAAGTTATCTTGAGTTCCGAATTTATCGAAAGCTGCAGCAAATCAGAGCAGGATACGGAATTCAGGGGCAGGCTGATGCTCATAGGGCAAAATACAAAACTAACAGAGATAACCGATTTCGAAGAAATAAAACAATTGGCTGCTTCGCCCAACAAAGACGAAAGAATATTGGCTTCGCAGCTTTTAGGCATTTCGCGGCGCTACGGGAGCTACAAAATTCTTGCAGACTTGTTTAACGACGAAGATCAGGATGTCAGATCGGCATCCATATACACAATGGGCAAGATTGCCAGGCCTGAACTATGGAATTTGTTAATCGACAGTATTAAGTATCCTATGTACAGGAATACTGTTGTTTCATCAATTATCGGTATAGGCCCCGGTATTATTCCATACCTGAATTCCTACTTCAACAAGTTCAACACACCGCGCAACCTGAAGCTTATGATAATCAGGATAATTAATAATATTGGCGGCGCCGAAGCAGTAAATTGCCTGAAGGGCAAGCTTAATTATCCCGAAAAGGAAGTAAGGGACGAGGTTATTAAATCGCTTAGCAACTTGTCTTACAAAGCTTCTTCATTGGATGAATCGATAATTAAAAACCTTCTGGATGAAGAAATTGAGATATTAATATGGATTATGGCTTCGATACTCGACCTGGAAGAAACATACAAGGGCACTATGCTGCTGGAATCACTCTACGATGAGCTTGCCCAAAAGCGTAAGCAAATATTCCAGATGCTTTCTATGCTCTATGATTCCGAAACCATAAAGTATATTTCTGATAATATCGAGAGCGAGAGCAGCGATGCCAGGGTGCTTTCACTTGAATTGATAGATTTATTCCTGTCGAGGGAATTAAAAGAAAAAATTCTTATCCTGTTCGAAGAAATTTCATTGTCCGAATGTATAGAAAACTTCAGAGAATCATTCCCCCAAAAGAAATTGAAACCCGATGAGAGGCTTCAGGAAATTATTAACAAGGACTATACAAAAATCAGTATGTGGACCAAGGCATGTGCGATATACGAAATATCATTACATTACAACCAGAGTATCATAGGCCTTTTCGAGTCAAACATAACCAATCCCAACCTTTTGATTTCGGAACAGGCCATTTTTTCGTTATATAAATATGATGTGGACAAATACAAAAATTTCGTATCATTCCTTTCCTTCGATGAAAGAAAGAGGATAGGCACTATACTGACGAGGCTTCTCGGCGATAAGTTCAATCCCATAACATATTTCGAAATGATAAAAATTATCAGGAATACAAAGATTTTTGCTTCAGTTGGCCAGGACAGCCTTATTAAACATGCCACACGCCTAACTCTTATAGAACTGGAAAACGGAGAAGTGATGAACTGCCGCAGCCATATCTGCCTTTATATTCTGGTATCAGGGGGCATAGCCGAGGCATTCGGGAAAAATCCGTTCAGGGAACATTTTAACCGAAACGGCTTCAATGAAGTATTACTTTCATTTGGGGTTAGGAAAATAAACCAGCATTTTACTGCCATAACAGACAGCGTATTAATAGAAATGCCATTCGAAACGGTTTACGACCTGAACCTTCTGAGCGAGAACGGTGAGATTTACCGTAATATAATGGAAATTAATTATGAGAATTATCAATACTATGATATAGCTTATGAAAACAAGGTATTTTAATATTTTGTACCGTTTGTCCGGATTGCTGCTGGCAGCTTTATTTGCTGCGGGGCAGGCATTAGGGCAGCCCGCCGGCGAAACAGGAACCCCTTATATCCTGAATTTTAATTCAGATGATTATGGCGGGCATACCCAGAATTATTCGGCCATACAGGACAACAGGGGATTGATTTATGTTGCCAACTTTGCCGGTATATTGGAATATGACGGAACAAACTGGCGCCTCGTTACAACTAAGAACACTTCTCAGGTAATCTCGCTTGCCAAAGACTCGAGCGGCAGGATTTATGCCGGGGCAAGGGATGAATTCGGGTATCTGGCTCCCGATCCACTGGGGCAATTGGTTTTTGTCAGCCTTTCATCGAGAATCAATAAAGAATTTAACGAGGTTTTTGCAACAATCGAACACCGGGGAAAGATCTGCTTTTTTACCGAAAACTATGTTTTTGTATGGTCTGACAGGTTGAAAATTATTAATCCGGGTTATAAGATTCAATCGGCCTTTAAAGTAAGAGACGAAATTTACCTGATGATTAAAGGCCATGGTTTCGCCAAATGGAACAACGGGTCTGTCAGCTTTATCCGGCTTGCCCCGCCTGCCGGCAAAATATTGGATGTCACTGCTATGATGCCTTTTGGCAGTTCCGATGTATTATTCAGCAGTTCCAGCCAGGGCCTTTTTCTTATTAGAAATGATTCCAGGCTGGAACAATTCCAGACTGATATTGAAACAGACAACCACCTGAAAACAAAAGTTGTAAGCTGTGGTGTTGTGTTGCCCGACAGCACAATCGCACTCGGCACCGAGCGAGCCGGCATACTGATAATAGGCAGGGACGGCACTTTCAGGCAAATGATTAATAAAAAGAACAATCTCAACAGCGAGTTTGTAACTGACTTATTTATTGATAAAAACAATTTATTATGGGCAGTACAAAATAACGGTATTTCGCTTATCGATATTCCGTCGAGGTTTAGTTATTTCGATGAGAACTCGGGCCTTGGCAGCGGAGTGCTCGATATACTAAGGCAAAAAGGGACACTTTACGTAGCCGACTACAAAGGCATGCTTTATTACAAGCCCGACACAAGAAGTTTCCATCAGATACCTGAAATTACCACGGCAGTATGGTCGCTGTCATCTACACCGGCAGGAGTGATTGCAGGGACCAGCAAGGGAGTATATAAAATTGCCGGCAATTCGGCTTCCAAAATAGCCGATGGTTTTGTGCTGAAGCTGCTCCGTTCGGGCAAATACGCAAACAGGTATTATGTTTGCAGGACCGACGGGCTTTTCATGCTCGAGAACGATGGGGGCAACTGGGAGGATAAGGGCCGTGTGGCAGGTATAGAAGAAGAAATAAGAAATATTGCCGAAGATTCGGAGGGCAATTTGTGGCTGGCAACTCCAAAATTCGGAATCCTGAAATTAGACAAAGAGTTGGCTAAAATTACCAGGTTCGATACTTCCAGGGGCTTGAGTTCACTGATGAGTAATTATGTTTACTGCTTGTCGCCGGGTGTATTGATAACTACAGACAAAGATATCAGGAGATATAACAGTAAAAGCGGGAAATTCGAGAAATTCACCATCCCCAGCACAAATAGCCGCCATACTAGCATGTGGTTTAAACTGCTCGTCGAAGACGAAGCTGGAAATATATGGTTGAACAAAGGCGATGAGACAGGTGTTTCGTGTATGGTGAAAACCGATAGCAATTACAATCATCTGTATAAGCCCTTCCTTCAAATATCCGATTTTATTACATGGGATATATATCCTGATTCCGGAGATGTTGTTTGGTTCGGAGGCCCGGAAGGCCTTATCAAGTATGATAAAAAGGCTAAGAATGTGGAAAACCGATTCGAAACACTAATTAGAAAAGTGACCTGCAAGGGAGATTCCGTGATATTCGGCGGTGCTTTTATCGGGGCAGGCGGCAGCATTGCAATGAAGCAGACGTCAATCAGAATTCCAGAACTTGAATATAATAATAATTCGGTAAAATTCGAATTTTCTGCTTCTTTCTATCACCCCAACCCAGGCCTTCAATACCAATATTACCTGAAAGGTTTCGACAAAACCTGGTCGGAATGGTCGAAAAACACTACCAAGGAATTCACCAACCTGCCTTCGGGAAGCTATGTTTTCCAGGTCAGGGCCAAAAATATTTTTGGTGAAGTGACTTATTTTGCAGAGTTCGCATTTTTAATAAATACACCCTGGTACGAATCTGTTGCAGCATACATTTTTTATGCCGTTGGGCTTATAGTGATGTTGTATTACGTAGTCAAACTGCGGTCCAGGAAGCTAATCAGAGAAAAAAGGTTTCTTGAAAAACTTATTGAAGAAAGAACAGCCGAAATATCCAGGCAAAAAGAAGAGCTGCAAAACCAGTCCGAGCAGCTGGCACAAAAAAATTCTGAACTCGAAAAAATCAACAATATTGTGAAATCGATTAATTCAGAAATAAATATTGGCAGTGTGCTGCAGACTATCCTTGAAAAAATCAAACTTGTAAGGGGAATTGAAAAAGCAACTGCCCTTGTGCTGGACAAAGACACCGGATTGTTCCGGTTCAAAGCCTCCTCGGGATGGGACCTGCAGGATATGTCGCAAATTTCGGTAAATTTACAGGAAATCGAAGCTGGCTACCTAAATAATACCGAAGAAATCTACGAAGATATTTTCTACTCCAACAACTTCCATCCGGTTGTAAGCCAGAAATTCCAGCATTTCGAACTGGCACAGTCCATAATTATTATTGTCGTTAAAGTTGGAGAAAAAACCGAGGGCTACCTGATACTGGAGAACATGAGGAATAAGCAGGCTTTCAAGCCAAAAGACCTGGAATTCCTGAAAAACCTGAAGGAGCATGTGGTATCGGCATTTATTAAATCAAAAATACTCGAAGACCTGCAACTGCTGCTCGACAACCTGAGGGCAACCCAGCAACAGCTTATTCAAACCGAGAAACTGGCTTCGCTGGGGCAGCTAACTGCAGGTATTGCCCACGAGATACAGAATCCGCTCAATTTCGTCAATAATTTTTCGAAATTAACAACTAACCTTGCAGTAGAGCTTAAAAGCCTATCAGGCGCTTTCAAAGGCAAGATAGACCCCGGCGCCGAAAAGGAAATGCTTGAAATTATCGATTTGGTATTGGTGAACAGTACAAAAATTAACGAACACGGCAACAGGGCTTCGGAAATCGTGAAAGGCATGCTGATGCATTCCAGGGGCGATTCGGGAGAATTCCAGGACACAGACCTGAACAGGCTGGCCGATGAATACTTCCATCTGGCGTTTCACGGCATGCGCGCAGAGCACAAGGATTTTAATACCGAAATGCTTGCAGAATACGACGAAAACATGGGATTTGTTAAAGTTGTGCCCCAGGATATCAGCAGGGTGATTATTAATATCGTCAACAATGCGTGCTTTGCAGTTTACGAAAAATCGAAAAAAGAACCGCCCGGCGCTTATAAACCGCAAATAAAAATTAAAACGAGAAGAATTAATGATAAAGCTGAAATTTCTGTTTGGGACAACGGTATCGGCATTCCCGAAAATGTTATCGATAAAATCTGCAGCCCGTTTTTTACGACTAAACCCACTGGCAAAGGCACGGGGCTTGGGCTGTCCATCAGCCATGATATCATCACCCAGACACACAAAGGAAAGCTGGATATAAAAAGCAACAGCGGTGAATTTAGTGAATTTATTATTACTTTGCCGGTATGATTAGTTTAATGCTGCATACCAGGTTTAATTCCATGAGTTTACTACGATTAACAGGTCTTTTTTCAATGATGTTTCGAAGCTGTTGCGGGGTTGCTTATTATTAGCCATATAATAATATTAGCACCTAACTGTTTATGAACGTATGCTATAAGTTATTGTAAAATAATATATGTAATCTTTTGGCACATTTTTTACTTTTGTAAAAATTATTTTTAATAACTGAAAAAAAATGTCGATTATTGTAGTGATATTTTTGTAAAATTATTTTTTTGCACAACTAATGGCAGAAGACAAAGAAGAAAAAGATGAGAAGCAGAAACCTGAAAAGCCCAAAAAAACATCGGGCGGCGTAGGTGATATGAATTTTAAAAGATTGATAATTATTATCGGTGGAGTTGTCGTTCTGCAGGTAGTTATACTGGTTATTGTTTTCAAAGTTTTCCTGGCTCCGGCCGAGCCGGCTGCTGATGCAAAAAATGGCGCCAAAGAAACCACCGGCGAAAGCAAAGTTAGCGAAGAAATGGCAGCCGAAGACGAATCCAAAATCAAGTACACGAGCCTGAAGTTCGAAAACATTACAACCAAAGATTTCCAGTGGTATATTCTTCTTCAATTGGGATTCAAAGTTATACACCTGCCAAAAGAAGGCGAAGAAGAAGAAGCCGGCGGACACGGGGCTGGAAAGGATGATGGATACCAGCTTCCGCCTGAGTTAATATCAATATTGAAATCTTTTATTATAGGTTACTTTGGGGATATGACAATCGAGGATGTGCAGGCAAAAAGGCCCGGGCTAATCGACGACCTGACCCAAAAACTAAAACCGATTTTCAAAACAAACAGGTTTTTACTTAAAAACATTGCTTTGGAGCAATTTACACCCGTAAAGGTGAATTGATACATTATTCCAGGGATGGACTATGTCGGACGTTCTGTCACAAAATGAAATAGACAATCTGCTGTCGGAAATGACCACCGGCTCGGTGGATGTGGACGAAGTGCTTAGCGGAAGGCTTCGCAAAGGAGAGGTATCGAACTACGATTTCCGAAGGCCCAACAGGGTTTCGAAAAACCAGGTGCGGACTCTGCAGACCGTTCACGAGAGTTTTGCCGAAACTTTTGGCTATTACCTTGTTTCCAAGCTGCAAACCGTGGTTTCCATAAGCGTTACTTCGGTGGACCAGTTGTTTTATTCCGAATTTATTTTATCCGTTTCCAATCCCAGCTGCCTTTATGTTTTCGATTTGCAGGGCACCGACGGCAGCGGCATTATGGAAATCAGCCCCCAGCTTGCCCTTACTATCGTTGAACGATTGCTGGGCGGAGCTGCCGAAATCCAGCCGAAATCGCGCTCCATTACTCCCATAGAGCAAGCGGTTGTGAGGGGAATTGTCGAGCACGCACTTTCGGACCTTTCCAAAGCATGGCGCTCTATAACAGATATCGAATTCAAGTACCAGAGGCTCGAAATGGAAGCCGATTTCGTGCAAATAGCCCCTGCCTCCGAAATCGTCGTCGTAGTCTCGATGGACGTAAATATCGGCGTAAATACATACCTGATGAACCTGTGCTTCCCTACTTTCGCCCTCGAAGAAGTGCTGGCAAGGCTCAACAGGCAGCACGTTACTTCGAGCGTACTTAAAGTCAGTTCATCGCGCAAAATGGAAAACATTAATATCCTGAGGCAGCAGATGTCAACGACTTATCTGCAGGTTATTGCCGAACTGGGAAAAGCGGCTATTTCCGTAAGGGAATTGCTCGAGCTCAAGGAAGGCGATGTTATTAAATTAAAAAAGAGAATTAACCAGGAAATAGAACTGATTATCGGCGGGCGGCGCAAGCTGGCGGCAAGGCCGGGCAGCATCGAAGGCAAAAAAGCTGTCAGGATTACAAGGCCGCTCAACGAAAACGACCTGGTGGATGAAGATCTTTCCTACAAAGAGGAGGAATATTAATATGTCTATGTCTCAAGAAGAAATTGATGCCCTTATCGGAGGCGGTAATTTTGAAGATGTATCGGCGGACGGCGGCGGCGACAGCGGCGAAGAAATTAAATTCGACGTGGAAACTCCTTCGTTTCCCGAGCTGGAAGCCGACGGCTCTAAGATTTATTCCCCTGTCGATCCGAAACTCGAACTTCTTTACGACCTGAACCTGCCGGTATCTATCGAACTGGGCAGGACTAATATGCTTATACGCGATATTTTGCGACTGGGAAGGGGGTCCGTCATAGAGTTCGATAAACTTGTCAGCGAGCCCGTCGATATCCTCATCAACGGCAAAAAAGTGGCCGAAGGCGAGGTGGTAGTTATCGACAAGCACTTTGGTATAAGGATTACGACGCTCATTGACCCTTCGGACC
>DAINRZ010000064.1:0-11344 GCA_036741575.1 Kapaibacterium sp. (SeqCode) | reverse complement strand
CGATTTCGGCATCGGCTTTATTTTTCTTCAGGTTTTCGTCCAAAAAAGGTACAAAATAATTTATAGTATAAAACCCGGGTTCCTCGCCGCTCATTCTGCATGAATTGTACCCGATACCAATAATCAGCGAATGTTCCATGCTGCTGTAGCTGGGGGCGGTATATTGGAAGAATCCGCCAAAACCGGCGCTGATGCCGTGAACATTATAATCGGCTATCCATTCATTTTTTAAATGAGTGAGAGCCAAATTCATGCCGGAGCTGTAGTTTATATTGAAATCGGCTCCTAACATAAGTTTTACCGGAGGTGGGCCATATAAAATGGGTGGCAATTCAATTGATTCATCTTGTGCTTTAGCTCCCCACACCATAGAATTAAAAGACATTAACAGCATGATAAGTTTGAGTTTCCAACGAATTAACTTAGCGCTTCGCCCACCATTGAGGAATACCAGCAAAGACACCACTGCGAATGCCACAATCAATACTAAAATCAAAATTGGTATAAATAGTTCTTTCTTCATAGTTTAATTAAAATAGAAAAGTGTATCTAATTGAGAGTCCCGCATAAATTGTATTCATTTTCCAATTTGTACCCGGTACTAAATCTGTAATCGCTATGCTGCCGCCGAGATAAGGAATTATATCGAACCCTGTTCCGGTGATAATGTCGTATGATACCCCAAAGATGAATCCAAAGTTAGAGTGCGCAGCATTTTCAGGTTTACCGTCGGTTAGTATTGCAGTATAATCATTTTCATACCTGGCCGGGTTCAGGTCATTCCTAAACCTCAGCTCGCCTTTTGCAGATTCATTTATGCTGACTTTTTCAGTAATATTATTTACAGAAATGAACCTGAAGGCCGTCCCGGCAAAGCAAGAAAAATTACCAATAGCTTTATAAGAATAAATTAGCTCAAAGTCAAATGATACATAAGTATTAGATACACTGCCGGTTAGCAAGCCTGCCGGTTCGCTGCTCAAGCCTGAAGTATCGACATACTTACTAATTTGAACTATTTGGGTATTACGGGTAAGGTTTACCCAATTATAATTAAAATTCAGTTTTATTGAGTGCTTATGTTCGTATTTTGGGCCCATAAAAAACTGTAGGAAACAGCCGGCGGAATACCCCGCCCCACTAAAACTTGCGTTTGCAACAGATTCATCTGAAAAATAACTCAACTTCATGTTATCGGCTTTATGACTGTTATACGCTATATTTAAACCAAGATGAATTGGCGCCAAAGGAGGTTTAACACCATAAAGCGGATTCTCCAGATCGTTCTGAACCTGAGGCATTCCCCAGATGTAATTATTAAAGTTCAGCAGGGCTGTAATAATCATTATCTTTCTTCGAATCAGCTTAGCGCTTCGCCCACCATTGAGGAACACCAGCAAAGACAACACTGCAAAAGCAACCGTAAGCCCTAAAATCAAAACAGGTATAAATAATTCTTTTTTCATAGTTTAATTATAACAATTTGAAAACAAAGCATAGCCCAAAGTAAATTGAAGTCATTGTCAAGCCCGAGTTACTTGTCAATGAAGTTAAAATGTTGTTATACCCTATGTAAGGAATAATATCTGCTTTATCACTCAATTCAATTTGATTTTTTAATTCTATGTTCAATCCAAACAGCCCCCCCCTGCTGCCATAAGACTGCCCGTCGGTTAAGACCGCCGTCAGGCTGTCATCCTTGAATTGCTTAGGTTTTAAATCATCGACAAACCAAACCTTATTCTTCATATTTCCTTCAATACTTGCGGTTTCTACGACATGATTCTTTAGTACAAATAATAATCTCGGGCCAATCGATACAAACAGGTTTCCTGTAATATTGTAATTATATAAAGCCCTGAAATCAAGAGTATTTAATTCGTGCCCGATGCTGCCTTTCACTATAAATGTCCCAAAAACATTATCGGAAGTTGGATAAATGTATTTTTTCGTATTCTGAATATTAAACTCTTCGTTCGTGGTTATGGAAGTATAATTCAGGTTAAGACTTATTGAATGTTTAGTGCTGTCTTTATCCCCCAAGAACAAACGGGTATATACACCAAAGGTATAACCCGAACCTCCGGCATTTGAATTGGATATACCTTCGTCCTTAAAGTATGGCAGTTGTAAATTTGTACTCGATGTAATATGAGCCCCCATATCAATCATTAAAGCAAATTTAAAATCGGCTTTCATGGGAGTAATAGTGCTCTGTGCCATTGTCCTGCTATAAGGATAAAAAAATGCAAATAAACATAATATTAGAAATGCAGGGATTGTTGTGTATTTCTTCATAACCCACCTGGTTTATTTGTATAACAAAATTTTTTACTATTTATTATTGGGTCGGGATGCCCAAGCCCTAATCCCAGTTGCTCCGATGCAGCCCGGCAGCCCCCGAAGCAGTTTTCGTAAATACCGCATGTGCTGCAATACTCCGGTTTTACTGTTTTCCAGCTTTTCACATATGCCGATTCGAAGATTTCATCTACAGGCTGCCTGTGGATATTCCCGATTATTACGGGGGAATGGTTGCAAATTCGTACATCCCCGTTGATGTCGATCGTTACAGGCATATTGCTTATGTTTGCCGAGCATGACTGAGTGCCTATCCGCTTATAATCGGCAGGGTCGAGCACACAAAGCGGTGTACACACATTCGAGGTAACCGAAAGTCCAAGCTCTCCTGCCAGTTCATCTGCAACCGAAAATGCCTGTTTTAATTTCATAACCGATGGTGTTAATAAATCTGCATTTTTTATGCCGCTGCCGCCTATATTGAACCGGGTGAGCATTATTCTATTGATTCCCATACCCCACAAAAACCTGAGGGTTCCTCCAAGCGCGGGTATATTAAGTTTTGTCAGTACAATATCCACTACGACACCTGCGCCCATATCGAGCAGGTATTTTAATGAACCTATCACTCTTCGGTGTACACCCTGTTTGTTTACCATCATATCGTGTATTTTCCCATCGGCAGAATGCAGCGGCAGTTCGAACAGCGATACACCAAGTTTGTGCAGGCTTCCGTATTTACTGTAATCAGAAGTATATCCGTTCGATATTAGTGTTACCCCTTTTCCTTTCATCCTGCAATAAAGCACAAGCTCTTCGAACCTTTCGGCAAGCAGCGGCTCGCCGCCTGTGAAGGCGATACCGTCGTAATCGATTACTTTATTGATTCTTTTAAGGGTAGCCTTTGCCAGTTTATACGAGTTGAAATGCCCGAATTCATTGCCGTTGCGCTTCCAGATATTATAACAATACAGGCAGTCGAGGCTGCACATTGAAGTAGCTTCAAAGACTATTACGGGGACTCTGCGTTTTCCCATTCGGCTCCGTCAAATATACTGTTTCTTACCAAATGCAAATATCGTAATATTAAAACAATTTTAACAGGAAAAAGTTACATCGGAATTCGATATTAATACAAATCCCCGGCAAAGCCAGGGATTTCGGTTAGCTGTATATAACTAATATCTTATAATGTGTTATTTTTCAATCGACCTTAATCAGCCTGCCCGAGCCGGATATATTAGTGTTTACGTCTTTTGGGCTGCCTTTGTAGTAAACGTCGCCGCTGCCGCTTATAGTTACATTCAGTTTCTCCCTGACGTTAATCCTGACATCTCCGCTGCCGCTGATTACCAGGTTGACTGTATTGGCAGGCATCTCGCCCATTATTATATCGCCGCTGCCGCTGATAACAATATTTGAATTAACGGCAGTTCCTGTAATCATCACATCGCCTGAACCATTGATAGTAATACCTATATCATCAGTTGTGACATTTTTAAAATCAATATCACCCGAGCCAGAGATAACAAATAAAAGTTCATTGGTTTTAATTGGTGTCAGGCTCGTTATATCGCTCGATCCCTCTATAGAGAATCCATTAATGTCAGTCATCCCAATGTTGAACTCAAGTTTCTTTGGGCATATTGACTTATCGGAATCGATGTATAAATTGCCGTTTTTAATCCAGGTTTTAACAAACGCATGAATGTTGTCGTCGGTTTCTATTCTGAAGCTTTCGGTTGTATCTTGCTTGATGAAAATATCCCCGCTTAGCCGTGTCGTAACCTTATTAAAATTATATAATTCCCTCGTTTCAGCAGTAAAATTACCCGATCCCCTGGCGTCGCATCCAATTTCAAAAATCTCGTCGTCGCAACTTATTACAAAAGCAGAAATTACGGCAATAATTTTAATAATATATATTTTCTTCACAAAAAAATCCCAAAATAATAAAACTTCACACATATCTTACGCAAAATTAAAAAGAAAGTTGCAAAAGTTAAATAAGTGATTAAGAAAGCAAGCTAACTATTTAGAATTATTATTATTTTTGCTTTGTTAGCAAGAGCAAACAATTATGATAGAAAGTGATTTTGAACTAAACAGGAGAGAATCATGAAAAGGACATTATTTGTAATGCTATTATTTGTAACTTATTCAGCCTGCAATTTCACTTATGCAGGAGACCTTAAGCTTGGGCTAAGCATTTATTACGGGAACAGTTCGCATTCCAACACCGAAGTACCCTGGCCCACTTCATGTTCGTGCGTGGCAGATGCCAGCAGCGGCAGAGGCTATTTTCTCGGATTGGTGGCCGAATTCTTCGAGGATGTAATTCTCGACGATGTTTTTGTACTGAGAATAGGTGTCCAGGCTATGCCCATGAAAGATAATGCAAGAATTGCGTACGATCTGGAAATGATGGTCGACGGGGTGCCGCAAGTTGTGAAAGCAGACTGCAACTACGGTATTGCTGCCGATTTGAACGCTGCAACCCTCGACTTCATGTACAAAGTCAGCATTGCAGGCACAGGCTTTGCCTTTTCTGTTGGGCCTTCGGTCAGCTACTTTTACGACAATAACCTGAAAACAGAACTGACAATACTTAAACCTGAAAATGCGGTTTTTACAGATACTCAGGGTAAAATCAAAAATTACATAGACGAAAAGGTGCCCGATGCCGAAGACTTCAGGATTGGCCTCAAAGCAGGCTTGCAGTACGATATTAACCTCGATATTTTCAAAATTGCGCTCGGTGCCTTCTACGACAATGGATTTACTGATTTCACCAAAGGCGGCTGGAATATCAACAACCTGATTTTCGGGCTGGATTTTATGCTCAACCTGTAGTCATGGAATTCGCTCATCGCTGGAATTGCCAGCATATAACGATCAATGCGAGCATTTCGAATATTTATGTAAAAAATTCCCTGAGAAATCAGTTTTATTCTTTATAGTATTAGTTGAAAATATTTATCAATGTTTATTGGCAAAATATCCTCATTAACAATAAACTTTAAAGAAACTTATTTACCAAGAAGTCGCATTCAATCTCTTCCTTTTGATGAATAGCATCTGTTCCGGGCAGTTAACTTCACAAAATGTAAAGCGGTACCAAAGAATGCTTAGAGATAAATGCCGAGTGCTAAGAGAAAAGTGCCAAAGGGCAGATAGTTGATTCTGCCTCATTAAATATACTACATTCAATCAAAGCAATACAATGGCGAACGAAATCCATATAGTAATATATCAATCCCCTAATGCAGTAAATCATAGTTCATAATGACAGCAAAATACGGCTTAAGCCGCCGGTAATCGGTTTAATACTTGATTTTTAACGATTTCATGGCACGCTCGTAAATCGGCTGCAGGTATTCAAAATTATCCGATAAAGAATACAGAAAGCCGAAGCATAAAACATCGGGCTTGGCAAGTAATAATTCGAAAGATGATTTGGCATCGTCGTCGGCTGTAACTTTAAAAGAAGTCAAGTTGTAGTAGCCAGAGTATTCCCCGCTGTTGATGGTCTTTCTCATTACCAGGTCGTAGAATTGGTACGAAGAAGCGTTCGAGGCTATAGTAGCGTTCATTTCTGCCAGTATTTCGTCAACTTTCGAGGTTCCCATCTGCTTTTCCATATTTTTAATTAATGAAATCCTAACAGCATTCGGCAGCAAATCGTCAACGGTATTTACAGGCGAGGGCGATATAAGCATATCGGTAGAATGTTCTTTAACGGCGGTTGCCATATGCCAGCCTTCTGGCAATTCAATGGCAAGTTCCTTATTTGAACTTTCGTATTGCCTGTATTTTAGATTTTTATATGGAATTTTTTCGAAAGGCTGCGATAGCTTCTTGATTTCTTCCAGCAGTTTTCTGTCTTGCTCTGCTTTGTCTTTAACGCCCAGTTTATCGTAGGCCACTGCCCTGTTGTTAATTACCTCGGTATTGGTAGGTTCGAGTTTGAGAGATTCGGTATAATTGAGAATAGCTTTCTGCAGGTCATTGTTTCTAAAATAGGCATTACCCAGCAACTGGTATAACAGAGGATGGCTGAACCCAAGGGATAATGCCAAGTTGAAATCGACAATCGACTCATCATACTTTGATGTCTTATAATTCAAAATTCCTTTCTGGTAAATGATTGCTGGATTTTTTGGCTCCAGGGCACCTGCCTTGTCCAGGTCGGCCCTGCATTTATCGGGCTGTCCCATGTCTAAATAAGCAATAGCACGGTTCAGGTAGGCCTCGGCGAAATTACCGTCGTAGGCAATAGCTTTGGAATAATCAGCAACAGCATCGCCATACATTTCCATGTCGCTTCGTGCCAGCCCCCGGCTATTGTAAGCGTCGGCGTTAGCCGAATCGAGTTTCATTATTGCCGAGAAATCGGCTTCGGCCAGCCTGGGCCTCCTGGTAGAGAGATAAACCAGTCCTCTGTTGTACAAAACATCAGTATTTGTGGAATCAGTAGCTAATATCTCGCTAAACTTTCTCTCGGCTTCAAAAAACCGTCCCTGATTCATATAGTTCATACCCTCGGCATAGGCCTTTTGCAATTCTGGTTTCATCTCATGTTTGGGCGATTCCGAGCCGCACGAAACCAAGTTGGCGGCAATAATAACCAATAAAATTGCAATTTGTTTTAATTTACTCGATACCATAAATATACCCATATTTTTTAATTCGAAAACCTCGTCCTTAAATCATCGAGATTAAAGGAGCTTTTTGCGGCGGGTTTTGTTTTTTTGCCGCCTTTTTTCAACGATAACGATATTCTTTTAAGTTTAATGTTAATTTCTTTTACTGTAACACTAACAATCATTCCCACTTTAACTATTTCCGTGGGGTCGGAAACGAATTTATCTGCCATTTCGGATATATGCACAAGCCCGTCCTGATGGACTCCTATATCGACAAATGCACCGAAATTGGTAATATTGGTAACCACTCCCTCCATCTGCATGCCTTCGCGCAGGTCTTCAATTGTTTTCACACCCTCAAGGAAAGTCGCATATTTAAAGACTTCACGCGGGTCGCGCCCGGGCTTTTCCAACTCGGCGACAATATCGAGCAAAGTAGGCATGCCGATTGAATCGGCGACATATTTCTTCAGGTCAAGTTTTTGCAAACTTTGCGGAAAGCGGATAATATCTGCAAGCGGCTGGTTCAAATCGGCTGAAAACTTTTCGACGATTCCGTACGATTCCGGGTGGACGGCAGTATTATCCAAGATGCTCTCCCCTTTCCTTATCCTAAGAAATCCTGCAGCCTGTTCGAAAGCCTTTGGGCCGAATTTCTTGACGTCAAGAAGCTGGCGCCTGTTTCGGAATGCGCCGTTTTGATTTCGCCAATCGATAATACTTTTTGCCAGAGTATTATTTATACCCGATACATAAGTCAGCAACTCGCCGGATGCTGTATTCAGGTCCACACCGACATAATTAACTGAGCTTTCAACAGTCTCTTCGAGCTTCTTTTTGAGTAGTTTCTGGTCGACATCATGCTGATATTGTCCAACCCCGATTGATTTGGGATCGATTTTCACAAGCTCTGCTAATGGGTCCTGAAGCCTGCGGGCTATGCTTATTGCCCCTCTGACTGTCAGGTCGAGGTCAGGGAATTCAGAGTTTGCAACTTCGCTTGCCGAATATACCGAAGCCCCGGCTTCGCTTACCATTACTCTAATAATATTACCTGAGTGCCCCCTTAGAGTTTCGGTCACAAACTCGTCGGTCTCCCTGCCTGCAGTACCGTTGCCTATGGCTATTAATTCCACTTTGTGTTTTTCCAGTAAATTTATCAGTATTTCTGCAGCATCAATTTTTCCAATATCCGATTTAAAAGGGAATATGGTTTTGTATTCCAGGAATTTGCCCGTTTCGTCAACAACTGCCACTTTGCATCCCGTTCGGAAACCGGGATCGATGCCCATCGTGGGCTTCAGGCCGGCAGGTGCAGCCAGCAAAAGCTGCCTGAGGTTAGATTCGAAAACGACGATAGAAGCCAGGTCGGCTCGAGCCTTGCATTCAAGCCTCACTTCGGCAACGAGGCTATGTTTCATCAGGCGCTGAAACGAATCGCTGATTGTATTAGAATAATATTCAATCAGTTTTGCTTGCTTAGTCAAAATTATCTTCGATTTCAGGTACGAAAGGACGTGCTCTTCGTCGAACTCAAGGCCAAGAACGACTATACCTTCTTTTTCGCCGCGCCTTAAAGCGAGCATATTGTGGGGAATAATATCTTTGGCAGATGCCGTAAATTCCCTGTACATCTCATATTTAGTCGAGCCGGCTTCAAATTCTTCTTTGAGTGAAGATTGAAATCTGCCGTAATTGAAAATATAATCCCTCACCCATGCTCGCAGATCAGCTGTCTCGGCAATTTCTTCGGCAATTATGTCGGCGGCGCCCTTTAGAGCATCGGAAGGCGATTCTACACCCTTGGCCGTATCGATAAACTTACCAGCCAGGGCTTCCAGGTCGATGGAAGGCGAATCGGCCATATTATGCTGCTTAATAATATCAGCCAGGCCGTCCAGTCCTTTTTCGCGGGCAATGGTAGCCCTCGTTCTTTTCTTTGGCTTATAAGGCAGGTACAGGTCCTCGAGTTCGTTTTTCTGCAAACAGTCCTGTATTTTCTGTTTCAATTCTTCAGTCAGTTTGCCCTGCTCTTCAATTGACTTCAGGATTGTAACCTTACGCTCTTCGAGTTCGGTCAGGTAATCGAATTTGTCAAATATATCACGGATAATGTTTTCGTTCAACTCGCCGGTTTTTTCTTTTCTGTACCTGGCAATAAAAGGTATGGTTGCACCCTCGGTTTTCAGTGTAACCGTGTTTTGCACCTGCCAATTCTTAACAGCCAGTTCCCCGGCAATTACATCGATAATATCAATCATATACAATATTTTTTTGTTATACATCACAAAAGCAAGTGCAAAGTTAAAAGAATAAAATTTTGTTTAATAATTAAAATAATTCTTTTAATTTTATAGTTTGGTAAATTTTAAAGTTCACATTGAATTATGGAGCAGATTATGAAAATGAGGTTTTATTTGCCGGCAGTTGCGGCACTGTTTTTTTCTTTTTTAATCCTGGCATCCTGCGGAGAGGACGATAATAATAATCCGGTTAATCCGCCAGCTAAGGAGAAATCATATATTAAGGCAAAGATAACAACAGGCGATTACAATGAAGATTACAGCACCGATTCGGTAAATTATTCTGTAACAGGCAGCAATATAATAATTAAATCAAATGAAGTTACAGGTATTTACCTTTCATTCCCGAAAAATGCTCTAGGCACTTTCCCTATCGATTCACTTACGTATGTAGGGCAGTTTTTTCAATCACAACAGACACTTCAGGTGAAATACATGGGATATAACGGTTGGATTACCATAACACAAAATGATACGACAAAAATTAAAGGTACATTTAATTTCAATGGAAAAACCGAAAAAGATAATAAGAACGTTGAAGTAAACAGTGGCGAATTTCAGTATGTTTTTAAATGATAATACATTCTGTAAAATAGATTCTATTTCCCGATTTTTACCAAATCGCTTCCCAGAATTGTATTGCCGGTTTTTACAATTAGGCGGTTGTAACCTGGGGGAATACTCCTCCCGTCAAGGGTGAATCTGATAGCATTATTGCCATCATTTTGGTCCTGTCCTTTCCATTGGCGGAGAATATTCCCGTTCAAATCGCTGAGTACAGCTTCAAACGGCTGGCCGCCACCAGCTGTACTTTCCACATTTATTATATCGCCTATTGGATTAGGATATACTTTTAGTTCCATTTCAGACTGCCGGACGGCGATATCCACACCCGTGGCGCTTTTCAGGATATCCCAGTGCAAAATATGCTTATGTATGTTTTTATATACGTGAGCGCTGTCTCGTGTCATTCCAGTAGTATCGTTTACCAGCACAGTAACACTGCTGAATCCATCGGGGAGGCTTCGGGTATCTAATAGATGAGAGTCCGATACAGAGATCAACACGCTGTCAAGATACCATTGCGTTTCTATTGAATTGGGAACCGGCCTTACTATGTCGACCCGGAAATTAATTAGAGTGTCCCCTGCTTCGATGAATACATTATCAGGCGAATAGGAGTCTAAAGGACTGACTAATTCATGTATCCTTTCGATAATCAACTGCCGGCAAACAACACAGAATTTAGCATAAAGGCTTCTCATTTTGCAGTCAATCATCGGCCTGTACCAGCCCGTATCGCAGTAGTAGGCACCTTCGTATAGGCCCGGCACACCCAGGTAGTCTCCGGTTGCAGGGGTAGGCAGCGGCGTCTTGCCGTCAATCCACGAATTCCATGGTATTTGCGAGAACGACTTTTTATCGGTTACATTCTGCCCCAATAATGATTTGTAAGTACAGTTACCACCGTATTCATCAGCCAGGCGCGAAAAGGAATGGCCAAATTCGTGCAATACGACTTCCGAGGAAGCATAATCAGTGGACGATACGGGTATTCCGCCACCTGAGCCTCCATAGTAAGGTGTATTAACCAGTACGAATGCCTGGTCGTATGCAGGGAAATTTCTTGCCAGTACATTATAGATCGAATCTGCCTTGTAAGACACTAACAGCCTGTGTACATTATTGGCGTCGAATGACGAACCAAAGTAGTTATCGACAACCAGCCTGGGGTGGGTAATAGAATCGGGGCAATCGGCTGCCGTGCGGGGGTGGCTGGCTCCGGATTCTTTTGATGGCACGCTTATAGCAAAAACATTAAAGTAGCTTTTGTAATTGGAAAAAGGTGGCTCCCTGAAAAAATAAGCTACCGAAGAATCGACATCCGAAAGGTATTTGCCAAGCTCGTGTTTCTGGTAGCCGTCGCCGAGGAAAACAAGGTTTATCCTGTTTTCCTTTGGCCCTGAATATAGAATAGTATCGACAGGAAAATCACCGGAATAAAGAAATAAATTGGGCATCAAAAGCCCCAAGAGTATGATAATAATTCTATATTTATTCAACATCAGCTTCTCCAAAACGCAGTTCAAATTC
>DAINRZ010000063.1:0-11478 GCA_036741575.1 Kapaibacterium sp. (SeqCode) | reverse complement strand
ACGACGATAAGCGAATAAAGCTGATTAAAGGAATGAAAGATGCATCCAGGTTTACATACTCATTACTCGAGAACCTGCTACAATGGTCGAGGGCACAAATGGGCACTTTTCTTGTAAAGCCCGACAGGGTTACACTGTATCCGCTGCTTATCAGATTAACAATGGTTTTGAAAGCTCAGGCAGAAAATAAACAAATCGAACTTTTGATTGATTGCGATGACAGGCTGGTGCCTTTTTGCGACCCGGACATGATTGAGACAGTAATAAGAAATTTAGTTTCGAATGCAATAAAATTTAGCAACCCAAATTCGAAGATAAAAATTGAAGCTGGAAATTACGAACTTAATTCCGGTTTTTATGTTATTAATGTCAAAGATAGCGGAGTAGGTATTCCGCCCGACAAGATAAGCAGCCTGTTCAAAATTGCCGGCAATGTTTCCACCAGGGGTACTAATAACGAAAACGGCTCTGGCCTGGGGCTTTTGCTATGCAAGGAATTCGTAGAAATGAACGGCGGCAAAATTTGGGCGGCAAGCAAAGAAGGCATCGGCAGCACCTTTTCGTTTACAATACCCAAACCTGATTGATCCTGTTTGCCTGTAAGAAAATTTATTTTAGTGCACAATAAGCAGCTAATTCGCCTATAAGTTGAACTGCATATAAAATGCTATTATGGCAAATGGTAATGCACATAAAAAAATCAAGAACCTGACTGCAAATTCCTTACTAATATAATTATTACTTTTTTATATATATTTCAATCACTTACATAATTTCATATATTCATTTATATATTTAAAAAGCGTATTAAGTCCTGCTAAATAATTGTTGCATTAATCAGTTCAGAATTGAACTGAATGGCCGATAAGAATTTTGTGATATTGATAATAGATAAATGACAATTATGATAAAATAATCTGGATTTTTTGACAGGTTAAGAGAGCAAATAGTGATTGATGATTATTTTTTGATTTAATCAAATAAAAACAAAATATTTGCTATATGGGAAAATTATGGGTATAATAAATAATACAAATGATGAATATTTGAACGAAATACAGAAGCTAAAAGCGGAAATCGAGTCCTTAAAAATCGCTTATAGTAAAGAAATAATCAATCACAGGCATTCCGGAACCGAGCCTGAAAACAGCGAGAAATTCCGATTGACAATAATGCGAACAGCTATTATCGGTTTTTGGATTACAGATGCAAAATTAAACATTACCGAAGTTAATGATGCTTATTGCCGTATGAGCGGTTATACCAGAGACGAATTATTATCGATGAATGTGTCTGATTTGGAGGCTATAGAATCGCCGGAAGAATCTGCCGCCCGTGCAAAAAAAATATTCGACACCGGCGAAGACCGGTTCCAAACGCAACATCGAATGAAAGACGGAAAAGCTTTTGATGTAGAGATAAGTATTCAATATAAAGACACTGATGGTGGTTGGTTTTCTGTTTTTATTCAGGATATCACCGAGAGGAAAAAAGCAGAGGAATCGCTATTGATAGCCAAAGAATATGCCGAAGAACTAATAAAGACAGCAAATGTTATGATTATAGGCTTAGACAATAATGGTTATATTAACGTATTCAACAAAGCTGCCGAAATAACCACCGGCTATACAATCAGCGATTTAAATGGAAAAAACTGGTTCGAGGTTCTTGTTCCAAAAGATAAATATCCCTATGTGTGGGAAGAATTTTCAAAACTGAAAGATAAAGGAGTTCCAAAAACATTCGAAAATCCAATCCTAACAAAAAAAGGCGAAGAGCGTGTTATTTCATGGCAAAATTCTGTTTTATTCGACAAAAACGGCCAACCCCACGGCACCTTGTCGTATAGAATAGACATTACCGAACGCAAAAAAGCAGAAGAAGATTTGATAAAAGCAAAAGAAACAGCAGAAGAAAGCGAAAAGAAAATTAAAGCTCAAAATGAAGAAATTATTTTAAATAACGAACGATTAGAAAGCCTTTTGAGAGTAACTCAATACAGGTCGGATTCTATTCAGGAAATTTTGGACTTTGCATTAGATGAAGCAATAAAACTTACAAACAGCAAAATCGGTTACATATACTTTTATAACGAAGACACCGAGCAGTTTATTCTCAACACATGGTCGAACGATGTGATGAGCGAATGCAAAGTAATGAATAAAGAAACAATTTATGATTTGAAAAATACAGGATGTTGGGGTGAAGCTGTAAGACAAAGAAAACCCATTATAATTAATGATTATCGTAGCCGGAATCCTCTTAAAAAAGGACTACCCGAGGGGCACGTTGTTATCGAGAAATTCCTCACAATTCCGGTGATTATCGATGACAGGATTGTGGCGACCGTTGGAATAGCAAACAAAGAAAATGATTATGTTGATTCGGATATTCGCCAATTAACCCTATTAATGCATAGTGTATGGAAATATTCAGAGAGATTAATAATATTCAGAGATTTGCAACTAGCCAAGGAAAGAGCCGAAGATAGCGAGCAAAGATTAAAACTTGCTGCTATGTCGGCAAAATTGGGGATTTGGGACTGGAATGTGGCTGAAAATTCAATGATATGGGATGACAAAATGTTTGAGCTATACGGAATTACAAAAGACACCTTCCCAAACAATGTTGATGCCTGGACAAACGGGCTTCATCCCGAGGATAAAAAGCAGGCTATTGACGAATGTAATGCTGCTCTGAATGGCGGGAAAGACTTTAATACAATATTTAGGGTTCAGCATCCTGATGGAAAAATCTTATATTTGAAAGCCGATGGGCTTGTTATTAGGGACAGTGATAATAAGCCATTAAGAATGATTGGAATAAATCATGACATAACGGATTCAATTTTGTCTGAGCAAGAATTAGTGAAAGCAAAAGAAAGAGCCGAAGAAAGCGACAGATTAAAAACTGCATTCCTGCAAAATATGACTCACGAGATTAGAACACCATTAAATGGGATTTTGGGATTTAGCAGTTTATTGCAGCAAGAAGATTTGACATATCACGAAATAAAAGATTATACTGATATAATTAAAAAGAGTGGCGAAAGGCTCAATGAAACTATCGGCAATATTTTGGATATTTCAAAAATCGAAACCGGGCAGGTTCAGATAAATCAAAAGAGTATCGATTTAAACAAATTCTTAAGCGATTTGTATATTTTTTTCGGACCGATGGCATCGATAAAAGGCTTATCTATCAATTTTCTTTCACCAAATGAAAATCAGAGTCCCGAAATTGTTGTCGATGATGGAAAATTAAACCAAATCCTGACAAATTTATTATATAACGCTGTAAAATTTACCGAAGCAGGCTCGATTGATTATAGTTATCAGATTAAAGATGATTTCATTGAGTTTTATGTCAAAGATACCGGAAGGGGAATACCAGATGATCAAAAACACAGATTATTTAAAAGGTTTGCCCAAGCCGACCTGTCATTGACCCGCGGCTACGAAGGCGCCGGCCTGGGCCTTGCAATTTGCAAAGGCCTTGCTGAAATACTGGGCGGCAAAATTTGGTTTGAATCTGAGTTCAATCTTGGCTCTACATTTTATTTTACAATCCCTTACAAGCCGGCTAAACTAATTGAAACCAATGAGCAAATAAATCAATTTTCAGGTTTTCTAAAAAATACTGTAAATATATTGCTTGCCGAAGATGACTGGGCAAGCCATATGTATATGGATAATATACTTAAAAATTTAGGATTTGAATACAAATATGCGGCAAACGGACAAATTGCTGTCGAAATTGCTCAGTCCAATCCGGAGATAAACATGATACTGATGGATATTAAAATGCCCGTATTAAATGGAGTGGACGCAGCAAAAGCAATTAAAAGAATAAATCCCGGTACAATAATTATAGCTCAAACAGCTTATGCTTCCACACAAGAGAGAGAATTTCTTTTAAAAAATGGCTTCGATGATTATATTCCAAAACCTGTTAGCAAAGAAATACTCGAAAAAGTAATAGCAAGGTATTCATAAAAGGAGTTGCTTGTATGATATGCATAACCTTATTGTTTTCAATCACTTATTTATAATTACAACAGCTTTTTTTTTGGCGCTGCTTGTGCAACTAATCATCTGTTGATTGAAATGTAATCACAGCATTTTACTCTATTGTATAAAATATTTAAGTATATTATAAATGATATAATTACTTGAACAATGTGAAATAACTGTTTACAAAGAAATTCGGAGATTTCACAAATAAATAATAAATTCCTTGGGGGACACCCGATAAATCCAGTTTAAGAGATTCAGCTTCATAAAATTCCATGCTCATAATTTCATTGCCGAGTAAGTTGAATATAGTGGCTCTGCCAATGTCGATTTTTTGGCCGAACCTGATATTCAAATCATCTGCTGCGGGGTTGGGGAATAATTCCATGCTGCCCGAATTTCCCGGCTCTTCTACTGCAAGCGGTGTATTCGAGCAAAGATGCTGCTGTGTGGAATTCTCTATTGCACAAACCACAAAATCGTTTTCGGCCTCCATAGTCAATCCCCAAATGGAAATACCATTTCCGAATAATGGGATATTGGAGTTTGTAAATACACCTACACTCATCATTTCAGGCTGATGTTCCCCGAGAAAAGAGCTAACCTCGGTACTGTTCCTGAATATTTCGGCCATTTTATCCGAATTAATCCAATTTTCGTCAGTTAAAGGCGTTAGCACGTCTATCGGCAGGTTTCCGTTAAGCAGTGTATCGAGAGGAATTGCTATTACCTGGTAACCAAAAATTTTAACATTAACGGCGACATATGACAAAAACTTAGATTCTCCCCCGTCTTTTGATGATAAAAGGTAAAGCCACATGTTGGAGGTACCGTTTTCCAGCTTGAAATTAATGTTTACGGTAACATTACCCAGGTTGGGTACATTTGTTGTTATAGATCTTTTGAATGCCCCTGCATAAATCAATTGGGGATTTGCAATACCGTCTGCCTGGGCTTTCGACATTACATTGGAAAGGCAATCCCTGACCTTAAAGTAATCCAGTGCCTGGTCTATCTGTGAATGTGCCTGCCCCGCAGCTATTAACGCAATAACCAAAAAAAGTAAGGCTTTTTTCATTTTTACCTCTAAACGTTATTTAAAAACAAATTTATTTATTAACTTTTATTAACGAATTTAACGAATATATTTGTAACAATTATTAACTTTGTTATTTTTTCGCTGTACGGGGAAGATTTTTGAAGAAAATAATTTTAAAGAAGAATACAGGCGATGCCGTTCAAAAGCGAATAGGCTACAAAATCAATTATTTCAATGAACTTAATCCGGCTCAATACGTAGCCGTTATGCACAATAACGGTGCAGCGCTGGTAATTGCCGGAGCAGGCACCGGCAAAACCAGAACATTGATATACCGCGTTTCCAGGCTCATCGAAGACGGCGTGCCGCCGGAATCGGTTTTGTTGCTCACTTTCACCCGCAAGGCATCGGCCGAAATGCTGCGCCGGGCTGCCAATATGCTCGACGGCAGGTGCGAGCGAATATCGGGCGGCACTTTCCATTCATTTGCACTTCAGGAGCTAAGGAAATATGCCAAGGCAATAGGATATGAGCCCGGCTTTAATATACTGGACCAGGGCGACTGCGAGGACACTATTAACCTGCTGCGCAGCCAGATGAAACTCGATAAATCAAAACGCAGGTTCCCGCGGAAGGAAACGCTAAATACAATATTCAATCTTTCCGTTAATAAAATGATGCCTGTAGAAGATGTGGTACTAAAAGATTATCCGTCATTTGCCGAGGATATGGATGAAATTGAAAGCCTCTTCTACCAGTTTAATATTTACAAACGAAAATATAACCTGATGGATTACGACGACTTGCTGCTGAACCTTCTGAAGCTGCTGCAGGAAAAGAAAGAAATAAAAGCGGAAATGAACGGAAAATACAAATATGTTATGGTTGACGAATACCAGGATACTAACAGGCTGCAGCATGAAATCGTGCTCAACCTCGGCGGCGCAAGTGAAAACATAATGGCTGTGGGCGACGATGCGCAAAGCATATATTCTTTCAGGGGAGCTAATTTTCAGAATATTATGACATTCCCCGACTCGTTCAGGGAATGCGAAATATATAAAATCGAGGAGAATTACAGGAGTGTCCAGCCGATACTCGACATGACCAATATTATAATCGACGCCGCAGCATATAAATATGAGAAAGAGCTGTTCACCAATAAGCCCGGCGGAGAAATGCCAAAGATTATTACAGCCGAAAACGAGCGCCAGCAAAGCGAATTTGTTGTTCAGGAAATCCTGCAGCTGCGCGAAGAAGGTTTCGACCTCGAAGATATTGCCGTGCTGGCAAGGTCGGGATTCCTGATGTTCGACCTTGAAATAGAACTGAATCGCGCAAATATTCCCTATCATAAGTTTGGGGGCATGAAATTTGTAGAAACGGCTCATATCAAAGATATGCTCGCCTACCTGAAAATCCTGCACAATCCTATCGATGCCATTAGCTGGAACAGGGCCCTGCTGATGGTGGACGGCGTTGGGCCACGCACTGCGTCGCGCGTGCTCGATATGCTGACAGAAGAAAAAATTTCGCTGCACTCAAAGAATATTTTGAATGCAGAATTTAAAGGCAGAAAGAACATCGAGGCTTTATTCGGATTGCTAAGCGGCCTGAGTGAGCGGAAAACCATGCCTCTTGCCGAAAAAGCTGCTAAGATTGCTGAATACTATACACCGCTGATGCAGGCAAAATACGACGACTGGAAAAAGCGCCGCAAAGACATAGACATGTTCCTCACTATCTCCGAGCGGTACAGGAATATCGGCGACTTCCTTGGCGATATGGCAATCGAACCAACCGTTGAGTCAGTCGTGGATCTGGACGAGGAATCTAAGGAAGAAGAATTCCTGACGCTATCTACTGTCCATTCTGCCAAAGGGCTCGAATGGCGAGTTGTATTCATCATCTGGGCCCTCGACGGCAGGTTCCCCTCCTCGCGCTCTGCCGACAGCATCGAGTCGCTCGAAGAAGAGCGGCGGCTTTTCTATGTGGCTTCCACACGAGCCAAAGACAGGCTTTATATTTCCTATCCTACTAATATTTTCGACAGGGAGTCTGGCATTATACTTTCGAAGCCCAGCCGTTTCCTCGACCATATCAGTGAGGAATATGCCGAGCAATATGTGCTCGAAAATTTCGATGGCGGAGAAAATTAAAAGTTTTTTAGTATTACTGAAAAAATAATTCTTACCAGACTTTCAAAATTGACCGGAAAGTTCGATAGTAAAAAAGAATCCAGACTATCGCTTCCATTTGATATTGCAGCCTACGCTTGGTATTTGCGGAAAATCGATATTCCTTTCATTCAAAATGCAATCGAGGGCATTTCTGAGGCTGGCGCCGGTAACGGGTTTGCCGTTGCCGGGACGGGAATCGTCGAACTGCCCCCTGTAAACAAGCTTCATGTCACTGCCGAAAACATAAATATCGGGCGTGCAGGCAGCATCGTAGGCCTTAGCCGTTTCCTGTGTCTCGTCGAAAAGGTAAGGGAAATTGTACCCAAGCCTTTCGGCATAGAGTTTCATTTTTTCGAATGAATCTTCGGGGTAGTTCACCGCATCGTTAGAATTGATGGCAATAAATGCAATGCCCTTGCCCGTATATTCGTTTGCAAGGCTTACCATCCCTTCGTTGATGTGCTTAACATAAGGGCAGTGGTTGCAAATGAACATTATAACAGATGCTATATCCGATTTCAGCTCGCCCAGGCTCATCACATTTCCCGTGACGGCATCGCGCAGGCTGAATTCCGGGGCAACCGTCCCCAGTGGTATCATTTTAGATGGTGTCTCGGCCATTCGTTCCTCTATTTGTTAATATTGATTATTAGTTCATTTTTGAAATTAAAAATATTTCATAAAAAATAAAAATGAAATAATTCTGGCAGAAATTAGAAATTACATAAAAACAGAAAGCAATTAATTGCCTTTAATTATTTATATTATAATCTATTGGATTATTTACTTAAAGTAATTTATTAAGTAAATAAATCATTAATTAACTGTCATTTGGCGAAAAATTAACCTGAAAGGATTAGTTTTGTACACAATGATTTGTTCCAATTAGTTTCAGGAAGAATTAAAAGTGTTTGACGAATATGAATATACGCCTGTAAATATGTACAGGCTGCCGTGGAATTTGAACGATAATATTATCTCGTGGCTCGAGCCTACCAGCAAATGTAATATCAGGTGCGACGGCTGCTACCGCGAAAACCGGAACAACTCCCATAAATCGCTATCCGAAATTGCCCATGAACTCGATGTTTTCGGTAAATATCGCAGGGCCGATGCCATATCGATTGCCGGCGGCGAGCCGCTGACACACCCCAATATTGTAGAAATCGTGAAAATGGTTGCCCAAAAAGGCTGGAAACCAAATATAAATACAAACGGGCTGCTACTCGGCAAAGAGCTGCTGCAGGAGCTGAAACAGGCAGGCCTCCACGGCCTGACGGTGCATATAGACAGCAGGCAGGAAAGGCCCGGTTTCAAAGGCTGCAACGAACTGGAACTAAACGAAGAACGGCTGAGGCTGGCAAAGATGATAAAAGAAGCGCAAGGCCTTACCTGCTCGTTCAACGCCACAGTTTACCCCGAAACCCTCCAATATGTGCCTGCGCTTGCCAAATGGGCCCACGAGCATATCGACAAGGTGCAGGTAATGGTGTTTATCATCTACAGGATGGCCAATCTGGGCAAAGGGCTCGATTTTTACGCAGGCAACGAAAAAGTAAGCTTCGGGGATATGACATATTCTACCGATGACGAAAACCGCAGGATAGATATCAGCTCGCAGGAAGTAGTCGATCAGATAAGGAAGGAATACCCCGGCTTTATGCCCTCGGCTTTCCTGAACGGCACCCACAGCCCCGAAACATACAAGTGGCTGCTGACGGGGCGCATAGGCAACAAACATAAAATCATGGGCTATACGGGGCCAAAGTTCATGGAAATAGTGCAAACGGCCAAACACATGTTTACAGGCAGCTATCTGGCATATGCCGAAAAGCAGTGGTCCAAGAGGGCAAGGCTGTATTTCCTGTTTGCCCCTTTCGACAAGGGCGTGCGCAAAATTGCAGCAGAATACTTCAAATCCTTTACTACAAATATCAGGGCATTTTTCTCGAAGCTGTATTTCCAGTCCGTAATGATTATCCAGCCCGCCGATATTTACGAAAACGGCGACATAAATATGTGCGACGGTTGCCCCGACATTACCGTATGGAACGACAAGCTCGTCTGGTCGTGCCGTATGGAAGAGCAATACCGCTGGGGCCAGAACGTAAAAGTTATGCCGAAGGAAAGTACTGAATTAGTAAAAAAATAACATATTCAGTAGAAAAACATTGCTAAGAGAAAATGTAATATCTTAAATAGTGAAATTTTCAGGTTCAAATTCTAGTATTTCATTAACTATATTTGGATTAGATTTCCTTTGATTGATCCATCTCTTTTTCCAGAATTCAACTAATTCTGTAATTGGATAATTATAATAGACAGGTTTTTTTTGCTCGGAAAGCAGTATTTCTCTGAAATTTTGGGCTAATGGTACGAAATATATCTGTCTTTTAAATGAATGTTTTAATAAAAAGTCAGAATCAAAATCTAATAGATCTCCGGCAGTCCTAATTACCCTCATTACCCAACTTGGGCCATCTCCAAACTTATGACCAACATCTTTACCTTTTGACTTTAAAAACTCAACCATTAAATGAATAGTTTCTTTGCTTAAATGTAACGAACCATAACCTTTTGTAAATCCTATTGGAATATATAATAAATTATCATTAAATTTCAATCTGTTGTATTGAGAACTTCTACCATACAAACCGGTTGTAAAAATACCAACTAATGAATTTGACTTTCTTTTTTCCTTTAAAGTAATTTTATCCTTATACTTGTCTTTATATATTTTCCTAACCTCATTTGATGCAAGTATGTACGAAATAAGTTTGCCGCCAAGCAAATAATTATAAGGTGGTAAAGCTCCAATTACATAAGCATCTAATGTATTTATTAAATTTTTTGTACGTGTATATTTATCCCAACCTATCCAATCATCTCTCTCAGGTATATGAATTATTGGACTGCCTAATGCAGCTATTCCAATTACTGGTTTTTCGGGCAAACCACCATCTCTAATAATTAACTTTATTCTTCTTCCAACATATTCGCTATAAGGAGAAGACCAAAAATATCTAAGAATACGGAAAAGTTTATGTTGTTTTTCTGTTTCACAAACCTCAATATAAGGTTCAATTTTAGACTTTAAAGCATAATATCCATTAGTCAGATTTTTTTTTGCTAAGTCGATATTTTTATCAATCCAGGTTCTATTTTCAGTTATTAATTCCTCTCTTTTAAAGCTCATTGCTTGTTTAATAGTCTCTTTGTCATAATAAGATGGGGGTATCAAAGTTGGGAACTCATTCTTTTTTGATGGCAACTTGTATTGCCAGTTTAATTTCTTTAGGTCATTTATAATACTATCCTTTATAACTTCTTCTATAGAAAAAGATTTATTATCTGTTTCAGAACTATTTATCTTTTCAGATAAAGGTATTATTAATTCAGTATTGATCATTTATTTATTCTCAATTTTTAGATCTTCATATACTTTATTTTCAATCTCCTTTTCAAATTCATTAACACGCAAAGGTAATGCAAATGATTGATTCGCCGATACCATATATACATTTCCCGGTATTGTTTCCGTTTGGATAAATTTTGCGATGACACCATCATAATTAATATTTGATTTTATGAGAGCCCTAATATCATCGGAATTACCCATATAAAATGAAAAGAAATTTTCGGCCTGTGTTCTTATTTCTTCAGAAATAGCGGTAGGTCTCTGTGTAATAGCAATCAAACCAAGTCCAAATTTCCTACCTTCTTTGGCAACTCTAACAAATGGATTTGCATTTGACCTAACAAATTCATCAGATAGAACATTTTGAGCTTCTTCGACACATAGGACTGCATTGATAACCTCATTTGTTTTTTGTTCAGTATAAACAGCTTTATTATTCTCAAATAGCTTTCGAACAATAATTGAGGATATTATACTTGCGTCGAAATTATCTTTTAAAGATAAATCAACAATTACTGTTTTACCTTCTTTTAGATATTTGAAAATATCTTCAATCATATTTGATTTAGCTGAATGTAATCCTTTGCCCTCATCAATTAAATGACTTATTCTTTTTCTTATTGCCATAATAGTTTTTCTTGCACTTACATCATCTTTCAGTTGTCCTTTACTATCAGTTTTTTGTTCACCGAAAAAATCAGAAAAATCTTTATGTAATTTTGATGGATTTTCAACATAATCACCAATATTTCTTATGAAATTTTCAACGTTCTCTTGATCTAAATAAAGTAAAAATGATTTCATTACATCAGAGAAACCAGCACCAAA
>DAINRZ010000062.1:0-11569 GCA_036741575.1 Kapaibacterium sp. (SeqCode) | reverse complement strand
GGGATGAATCAAAGGGCGCTTTTAACTACTGCTGTTTATCTGTCAATATACATGGATGGCAATTATTGTGCAAACAGAGATTGTGTTAACATTATTTATTAAACAGATTTTTAATTTGTTCAATATTCGTATTGTGATATATTTCACATGATTACCAATTCGTTTGTTTACCCGAACAAACCGTTATAGAACCAAAAAGTATTAGGTAAGAACAAGGAAAAATTACCGTTTTCGTTAATTTAATCAATGGAGGTTGCGTTTCCGAATTTTGTTCAAATCATGATTTAGGTATTGTTGCCTTCATTTTTCCGGGCACACAAAATATTTTTTTAAAATTCGACAAAAAAATTATTTTTTATTAATAAAATTTTATAAATTAAGTTTCCGTAAAAATGCAACTATGTTTTAAAATGTGCATTGTTGCGGTGCAATTTGAAAATGGAAATATTAATTTGTTATTTAGGCAAAAACACTTTGAAGACAAAATCAAAGTATTTTATTGGATTAAGTTAATTAAGTACATGAAATAATTTGAGTAACATTTACAAAACATTAACAGGCTCAGCTTATGAAGTTTACGGAAAATTGCAAGAACAACCTCCTCAAAACACAGGAAGAAGCCAAGGCTTTAAATCACCAGAAAGTCGAACCTGAACACATTATTTGGGTGGAAATGCTTATCAACCAGGCAAAATTCGACGACTACTTAGAAAGCAAAGATATCTCGAAAGCAACAGTCCAGGGGCTGCTTAAAGAAAGAATGAACAGCCTGGCGCGCTCGGCCACAACCGAAACCAGGTCTGCCTCGGAAAGAATGAAGCAGGCTTTTGCCAGGGCCGAAAAAGACAATGAAGCAATTGATTGGCACCACCTGGTGCTTGCGGCGCTCGAAATAGAAAAAGACCCGCTTGCCGATATGATATGGGATGCCGCTATCACTCCTTATGAATACCGCGATTATATCTCCTCTGAAGAGAAAGTATCAGCCGTTCGCGAAAAATCTATTGGTGAATCGGTAAAAGAAGACGTGCTATCCAAATTCTGCATCGACCTGGTAAAACAGGCAGAAACAGGCAAGCTTACACCCGTTATCGGCAGACAGAAGGAAATCAGGCAGATAACTACCATCCTTTCGCAAAAGATGACAAATAATCCCATTCTTGTTGGCGATCCAGGTGTTGGCAAGACGCAAATAGTCGAAGGGCTTGCCCTTAAAATTTTCCAAAACGAAGCCGGCCCTATTCTTAACGGCAAGAAAATTCTCACTCTCGACGTAGGCCTGCTGCTTGCCGGAGCTAATTACAGAGGCGAATTCGAAGAAAGGCTGAAGACAATCATTAGCGAGCTTGCCAAAGCCAAAGGCGAAGTAATATTATTTATCGATGAAATACACACCCTTATGGGCGCCGGCCAGACTTCCGGCGCGCTCGATGCTGCCAATCTTATCAAGCCGCCGCTTGCCAGGGGTGAATTATGGGTAATCGGGGCTACTACCTACGCAGAATACCGCAAACATATCGAGAAAGACCCGGCATTTTCGCGTAGGTTCGTCCGCATAAACGTACCCGAACCAACTAACGAGGAAACCATCCAGATTCTTCAGGGTGTCCGCGAAAGGTTTGTGGCACACCATAATATACCGATAGAAGACGAGCAGCTGAAAACTATAGTTACTCTATCCGGTAAATATATAGGCGACAACCAGTTCCCGGCAAAAGCCATTCAGATGCTCGACAACACTCTGGCGCGCGTCAGGATTGCACATGTCCTTAATGAAATCGAGGAACCTAAAATTACTGATTTGGATGTTGCAATGGCTATCGGCGATAAAACAGATATTCCCGTCAATAAAATTTTCGAGGACGAATCTAAGAGATTGCTGGAACTCGAAAAAACACTTGGTATTAATATCGTGGGTCAGGACAAAGCTATCGGGACTGTAGCCGACAGGATGCGTATGATGTCGCTGCCGTTCAGGGACACCAACAAACCCAGGGGCGTATTTCTCTTTATCGGCCCTTCCGGAATTGGTAAAACGGAATTGGCAAAACGCATTGCTGACGAACTATACGCAAGCGACAAGCAACTTCTTAGGATAGATATGTCCGAATTCTCTGACGACCATTCATCCAAAAGGCTGACAGGCGCCGACCCCGGCCTTGTCGGTTACGAGGAAGGAGGCGTACTTACAGAAGCAATCAGAAGGCGCCCATACTCGCTTGTGCTGCTGGACGAAGTGGACAAAGCTCACAAAAAGGTTCTGCAATTGTTCCTGCAGGTATTCGACGACGGCAGGCTAACGGACAACCAGGGTAATACTATTAACTTTTCCAATACAGTATTCATCCTGACATCAAACCATGGCTATTCCGGTTTTGCAGATACAATGGAACTCGACCAGGATGCTCTGGCAGAGAGAGCAGTCAAGCAGCTAAAATCACATATCGGCCCGGAATTCATTAAACGAATAGATGAAATTGTCCTGTTCAAATTCCTTGAAAAAGAGCATGTCGATGAAATCATTAACAGGAAAATAACCGCATACGAAAAATCTTTCTCCAATGCACCCGGAGCTAAAGAACTTAAAATTGAAATATCTGATGAAGCGCGCGAAATAATCAAAGAAAACGGCTACGAAAGAGAATTTGGCGCCAGGTCGATAATTAATTACATCGACACAACCATTGCCAGCAAAATATCTGTGGCAATACTAAACAAAAGGCAGGATACAGGCGGAATGTTCTTCCCCGAAAAACTGACAATCAATGCCGAGAACAACGATTTGACTATTGTATTGGATTAAATAAAACTCGAATTTTAATTGTAATAATCAATTGTATTTCACAAACTAAAAAGGAGAAGTAATGGGAAAACAACTCGATGTCGACAAAGCCAGGCGTATATTGCCGGCAAACGCTGTTCCCGGCGTTGCTGAATTAAACAGCAATTTCACAATGTACGTTGCCGAAGTGAACCCCGAAACAGCCGGCGAAGACGTTGCGCCCGTCGATGCCGGTTCAGTAGCAGAATTAGCCGAAAAATTCAAGCCAAAGATTGAGTTCGGCATTAAAAAGCTAAACAACCTGGGCGGCGAAAAAGTAGAAGAAGAAACCGTTACCGCAACAATGCACTACGGCGAACAGCCTAAAGAAATAATGAATGATTTCGGCTCCGAGAACCTTATCGTAAAAACCAGGACCGGCAAAGGCGAAAGGGTACTACTCGACCAGCAGCTCGATTACCTGGCGCTCGAAGACCTGGAAGAAAGGCTGCGCGACGAAAAATTCGGCCAGCTGTTCCAAAGCGACAAAGAGGGCATGATTGCCGCTCTCGAGGAAGAAATCAGCAGAATAAAAAAATTGAGCGAAGAAGCCGATTTCGATTCTTTAATTTAATTTTTAATTACAGAAAACTACTTATCTTCAATAATAAATTTTAGGAGGTTATTATGCCACAGCCAAAATCCGTCAAAATCGACGGCAATGAAATCGATGAAGTACAGGGTGTAAATATCAGCATAGAAACACCTGTAGGCCCGCGAGGCGATTACGAAGGCCGCACTCATGCAGCTACCGTAAAACTGTTCAGGCGCGCCAGGAATACTCCGAAAGAAAAGCTTTTCAAGGCAGCCACAAACGAAGACGGCCGTTTGAATATCATTTCGGGCGAAATAGTTCTGCAAAACTCCATGCTTATGGATACTTATACTTTTACGCTTGCGGAATGCTATATACACGACTGGACATTCCAGCAGCCCGAAGACGACGATATGCTGTTCGAAACCATCACGCTCAAAGTCGGCAATATGACTATTTCGGGCGGCGGTGGCTCCAAAACGTTTGTTGTTCCTGAATTTAATAAAAAAGCTTAAAAAATATTAAAAAGGAGAATAAAAATGATAAAAGATTATAAAATCAAACTGGACGGCAAAGAAATAAGCAACGTCCGCGAAGTTACAATCCAGGTAGAAACCCCCTCCGACCAAAGGGGTGTTTATCGCGAGCCTACCCAGGCCGTAACGATTACTGTTGTGCGCGACGCCAGCGACAATCCCACAGTCGAGCTTTTCGGGCTGGCAACAAACGAAGACGGCAGAAAATATATCATTACCAGCGGCACGCTCGAGTTCCATGGCGACGATGTAAAAGACCAATATACTTTTGAGATTAAAAAGGCCTTCATCTCGCGCTGGGAAATCGACAATCCGACGTCGCCCAATGCAGCCACTCGCGAAACCATCGAACTGAAATGCGGAAGTATCACATTCAGCGCCGGCGGCGGATCTGCTAATTTTGACCTTAAGAATTTTAAATAATTAATTATGTATCATAAATTTTAATGTTTATTCAATATGGCAGAAGAAGAAAAAACCCAAGTCAAACAGGAAACCAAAGCAGCCATTCCATTAAAAGAACTGGCTAAGGTACTCCCGCCGAAAACGGGTGCGCTTATTGCCGAAGGAACTATGGTCAAAATATTCCCCGGAGCAAAAGACATACCCGACGATAACCCGTCAAAAGCCAAGGAAGTGCTTTCCAGGCCGCTTAAAATCACCAAATCCGAGGCCGACGTCAATGTGGCCTACGCTTACATTCGCAGGCTGGAACTAATGAAACAAATGCTCGAAGGCGCAAAGGACTTTGGCTCGCTGCGCAAACTTGCCAAAGAGCGCCGCGAAAAAGTGGCCGAAGTATTCCGCGAGAACATGAGCAATATGTTTGCCAGGCAAAGAGGACTCGAGAAAACATACCGCGAAATAGATACGTTTTTCTACGAAGCAGCGCTCAATCCGGGCGAAAAAGTCGATTATATCTCTTTTGTTAATGCACACCCCGATAAGCATTTCAGCGAACTTAACGATGCCGAAACAGGCCTGGCATCGTACCTGCCCAACAGGGAAAACTTCGACATGAAGAGCCTTGTCGGCCTGATATGCATGCCCGACTGGCCCGGCAGCGAAGCCAAACTGGTGAAATACGGCGAAATGGCACAGCATTTTGCTGCCCATCTTTTCTGCGGCTTCCCCGATATGGACCTCAAGGAAGCTCATGAGATGTTCGATGTTGGCGGCGACTTTGCCGAATTGAAATCGCAGGACAGGGTGAAGCAGCATATATCCGTAGTAGCCAACCCGCTCAGAATGAGAAGAGCCAATCAGTTCGAAAAGAACCTGGGCGACTTCTATATCAATCCTGCAAGTATCCTTTCGGGCAAGATATACAAAGGCGACATCAAGGAAGGCATCCATATTGCCCAGGCCAACAAACCTCATGCAGTAAGCCTGCCTACCCCCGACGGTTCTCCGCTCGAAATGAAGTGGGATGTGCGCGGCGCCCAGCAGATGAAATTCAACAAAGCGCTTATTCCGCTTTCTTACTATGAAGGCATTGTATTCTGGGGAGTCGATACGCTCTACCAGGCTTCGGGCCAGGGCGACGAGGGTATGGACCAATATACTGTCAAGCGCTGCGATGAATATATTTCCAAAGTGGTATTGCACTTCCTGAACGGCCAGACTTTTGTGCCGAATGAAACTGCAAGCCGCGACAGGATCAACTCGGCAATTTCAAAATTCCTGATGAACAATACCGGCGGCCCTTCGAAAATGCTCGAATACGGCAAAGTCGATGCCGTGGAAACAGTCAGGAATCCCGACGGTTCTATCAACAACCAGGCAATCGACATTCGAGTATCGGTTAAATACAAGAATGCCGTTCGCCAATTGAACCTTTACCTTGTCTCGGACGACCAGCAGGGCTGGAAAGAAGGCAAGTAGGGCTTTTATTCGTATGGGGCGCCCGGGAGCGTTTTGGGGCGCCCTTTGTTTAATAATATTATCCATAGGTTGTGTTATGGATTTGACATCCAGAGTAGTTATTAACGGCAAAGAAGTGCCGGGTACGAGGTATCTGAGATCTTCAATCGAACAGAAATTGTTCGAACCATTTAAATTGGGGATTGAATTTACATATTCAGGTGACGAGCAGGATATTATTCTGCAAGATGCTAAAGATTTCCTCGGCGGATTAGTAGAGTTCAGTATAACTGATCTTTCAAATGTTTTCCCGCAAAAGAAATATATAGGGATTGCAGGTAAAATCAAAGCAAAAGAAAACAGCCTGTTTATTGAAGTCTTTTCCGAAGACTTTAAAATGACAACTGCAAGAAAATATAAATCTTACCTTAATATGAACTTCGATTCGATGGTCAAACAGGCTTTGTCCGAAAACGGTATAAACGGCGATATCGGCACAGTAGATAGCTCGACTACACTCGATTTTTTTCAGCAATATACCGAAACGGATTATGACTTTATTAAGAGGCTGGCGCTGCTTAGCGGGGCCATATTTTATCATAACGGCGAGAAATTTGTTTATACAGATAAATTAAATGAAAATACAATTATGGCCGAATACGGAAACGACCTGGTGGATTTCGAAATAGAAAGTTCGCTGGAAAACGTTAAGTTCAAAGCCCATTCGTATAACCATGAAAGCCATACCGAGCAGGGCATGTCCGATTCACAGTCCAGTACCGGCACAAGCCATACTTTTGTAGAGGAATCGAGGAATAAGTCGAAAGCTGTTTTCTCGGATACGGAAGATATTGTTTTGGCAAATTTCCTCAAATACCAGGAACATGTAAATAATTACTCCAAAAACCTTGCTTCTTATTCCGATTCGAAACGTGTCAGGGTTTACGGCAAAACACTAAATCCGGGCATCTCGGTCGGCGTTGTTGTCAAGCCTGCGTCAACGGTTATGGATGATGAAGTTGTCGTTATCTCGCTTAAGGGCGTTTTCGACGAGAACGGATATGTCGGTGAGTTTGTGGCAGCGCCCAAAGACACAAAGTTTATGCCCGAAATAAAACACGATGAAGTTTATAAGACTATAGTCCAGCCCGCTTTGGTTACCGATCATAATGACCCGTTGAAGTTAGGAAGGGTTAAAGTCAAATATATCTGGGGCGACAACAAAGAGACTTTTTGGTGCAGGATAGCCAATCCTTCGGCAGGAAAAGGCAGGGGATCGCATATACTGCCCCAGGTGGGCGACGAGGTTCTTGTTGCATTCGAATATGGCGACCCATCGAAGCCGATTGTTTTGGGGGGGCTATACCACAGCGAGTCGAAACCATATTTCAACAAATCGAGCGGAATGGCCGGCAACAGCTATGTGGAATACCTGCTTTTAAAAACCCCGAATGGATCTGTAATCAGGGTGTTCGACGATAAAGACAAAGAAGAAATAAAAATATCTATGAAGGAGTCGGGCGAAGATGCTCCGTGCTATGTCAAAATGGTTACAAAAGGTGCTGCAGGAAATCCCGAGATTACATTGGAAGCAAAAGATGGTACTGTTAACCTGCTTGCAAAGAATATCAACTTTACTGCCGATGAAAAGATAACAATGAAAGCCGAAAAAGGTATCGACATGGTAAGCCAACAGGATATTACTGCCAAAGGTAAGAATATCCAGACATCTGCACAAGGGGATATCAAGCAGGAAGCTATGGGCAAAGTGGATGTCAAATCAACCGGCAAAATGACAATGAATTCTGCTTCGGGCACAGAAGTATCATCCTCTGCAAATGTAGAAGTGAAAGCTACTGCACAGGCATTAGTATCAGGTTCCATTGTCGAATCGAGCGCCACCGGCACAAATACTATTAAAGGCCTAATGGTTATGATTAATTAATTCGAGGAAAACAGTTTGACTAAATTAACCCGGCTGAGATTATTTAATTATTTTGCAATACTGGCAATATCGCTTTTTCTATTGCACGGATGCTTTTTATTCGGCGGCAAGGGCGAGATGATAACTTCGCGGCTTGTGCCAAAGGAAACCAGGGGCAAGAAAGATTCCATTGCCCATGAATGCTTCGATATCAGGCGGTTCCATTGGTCTAAAAATATCGGTGGAAGCCTCAACGATGCAACCAGCGGTATATGTGCAGACGCAAAGGGCAATGTTTATGTTACAGGATCTTTTACGGGCAAAGCCGACCTTGGCAAAAACCAGAAATTGAACGCCACGGGCAGCGAAGACCTATCGCTTCTAAAATACAATCCCGATGGGAAACTGCTTTGGGCGCGCCAGATTGGCAGCACACCCAAAGAAGCCGGGGCATCGATTTGTATCGACAGCAGCGGCGGGTTATATGTTTGCGGCATGTGGGGCGGCGACGAGCTATCGCAAAAATCCGGCATTGCCTCGACTCTGCAAAGCCATGTTTACGTGGCCAAGTTCGATACCGCCGACGGCAAGACAATATGGCACAAAAGCACAAGCGGCGGCGGCAAAGATGCAGGCTATGGTATTTGTGCCGACAAAAACGGCGACATATATGTTACCGGCGATTTCCAGGGTAGTATTAGTTTTGGGCATGCCAGCCTGGCTTCCAGGGGTAGTTCCGATATATTCCTCGTAAAAATTGCCTCGGACGGAAAAGTATTATGGGCTAAAAGAGCCGGCGGCGATGGGCTCGATGCCGGTACGTCCGTTACAATCGATAAATCCGGCAATCCGATAATAACAGGTTTTTACCAGCAGAAGGCTCAATTCGGTGATATATCTATACTAAGCGCCGGATATTGCGACATATTCACAGCAAAGTATTATCCTGATGGAAACGTTGCCTGGGTGCGTTCTGCCGGCGGCCCCGACGCCGATGATTACGGCTATGGCGTTGCTGCCGACGAGAAAGGCAATATATACATTACGGGAATGGCTTCGGGCGAATCCGAATTTGATTTCCTTAGCTTAAGAAATACAGGCAATTTCGATATTTTTATTGCAAAATACAGCCCCGATGGACAGCTGTACTGGATTTCGCAGGCCGGCGGCAAGCAGGCCGACGCCGGCTATGGGATAACCGCAACACCCGACGGAAACCTTCTGGTGACAGGCTATTACTGTGATAATGCACAGTTCGACACCATTACTGTCCAGGGCATGGGGCCCAACAATGAGAATGTGTTTGTGGCCAAATACAACCAAAACGGCAGGATAATATGGGTTTTCCCTGCCGGCGGGGCAAAAAAAGACTATGGATTTTCCGTTGCAGCTTGGGGAGTGGGAAATGCATTCGTTTCCGGGTATTTTTCGGGCGAGGCAGGCTTTGGCGATATTTCGCTTACAACAAGCACCCGTAGTATATTTGTTACAAATATCAAAGAATATGATTCCTGCCTGACAAAAGTATATGAAGTTGACGATATAAAAATCGATTCCGTCGTCCAGCACGACACAGTTATTATTGACGATTGATGCGGGGCGTATGGTATGGCAGTTCTCAAATTACCTTTCAGTATTTCAGGCAGCGGGTTTTTTGACCGCTCCAAGTATAACGATGAATTCCTGCTGACAAGGCTCAGGATTTTTGTCCTTTCCGGTTCCGGCAGATTCCTTGTTTTGCCGTCGCCGGGTATTTCCATGTTGTGGCAGCAGTTAATAACTATTGGGCCAACCTCAAGGCTGCGAAGCAAAAACATTTTCCCCGAAAACGAAAGGCAAATACTTGAGCGTTCGATAAGGAACGAAGCGAATTTCTGGCTGAAAGACAGCGGAAATAATATTAGCAGAGTAGAAATAGTTGGCGACGACAATAACCAAAACGGTATAAAGTTTACAACAGAGGGATTCGAGTTCATTTTTAGTTTCGTTTTTGCCATGCCGGGCGAAACGCTGCACAAGAACTCGATAGGCAACTGGAACATAATGGAGAAAGTGAATGTCATTTATTGATTTGAGAACCAGGTTCATGGAAAATTACAGGGGCGATATCAAGGACCCTATCCTTAATATGCTCCTCGATACAATAGATGCTTACCTGAACGATGTTCAGGAAAAGCAGCTTTTTTCTGCTTATTCATATTGGAACAACGACAGGGAACTTCCCGATGGATTTTTCGAGGTGCTGAGGCGCAACCTGTTCGGGCAAATGTTCCCCGGCCCTGCTTTTGCTGTGGCGCAGGCCAGCCTGCGCGAAGTGAAAGACGCCGAAGCGATGGAACTGGAAACTTACCATCACCTGAGTATCCAGGATTCCGAAGGCAACAAAGTGCTGTTCTCGCCCCAGATAAAATCCTGGCTCCTGCCTTCGCTGGCCAACGACGTAAAAGCATTTGCTTCGGGCGACGACCTGGAGCTTGGTTTTACGATTCTGCCTGGCAGCCTGAATGAGCGCGAACCTAAGCTGATCAGTATTTACGCAGACAATGTCGAAACGTTCATACTCGAAAGGATACGATGCAGAATAGCCCAGATTACAGGTTATTTCGAAAGCTCCAGGCCCAGGAATTCTGTGTTCAGGAGCACTTACCCTTCGACATATTCGCTTTGGAACGATTTCTTTGGGGCCCCGTACCAATATAATTTTCTCTATATACCCGATTCCATATTCTTTAAAAAGGGCCTTCTGCGCTACGACCAGGATATATACTGGCTAAAAATACCCGGGCTTGCCGGTTATGCTTCGGAATTAAACAAAAAGCTGACTATGAATGCCTTCCTAATCTGGAATATGACCGAGCTGGAATCTACGATTTTCTATTCCGACGACGGTTACCGCTACCACCTGAAGGATGCAGGATTCGAGCATAAGGAAACAATAATAAGCTCCGTCAGGGATATTGGCAAAGAGCCGCCACAGGAATACTATAATTCAGCGGCTGTCATGGACTCATCCTATCCCTACCAATTCACTTCGTTTGCCAATAAGCCGGCCGATGAATTGGTAATTGCCGTCAATCCCGTACCCGAGGGCGACCTTAAAGTCAGCTACTACCAATACGACACAAGCGATACCGTAATAAACCGCCCTGCGGGCATCCCGCTTACGCTTTACAAAGGCCTGGAAGAAAGGCTTCACAATGTGCAGACGGTTACCCTTACATCGCGCAACGATGCCCTTATAGACAAAAAAGCAATTTGGGATTATTTCCGCTCTATGATTGCCGGCAGAAACAAATGGATGACCAAGGACGATATTAAATCTGCCGTCAGGTCGTTCCCGGCTTTCGTGAACAGAAATAAATATTTCGATTTCGATAATATTGGCTTCGAAGAAAAAGTAGGCAGGGTGAGGGGTTTCCTAACCCCGTTCACCGAAATTTCCGTGCCTGTGTCGCTGAAAGAATTGCTGCGAAATCCCGACAGAGTGTATTTCGAAAGAGAATTGGGCTTGTACCTGAAATCGAAAACTGTATCGGGTAATTTCCTTCAGGTTAAATTTACTGAAACGGGCAGGTAGGAGCTATGAAACCGGTAAAAGATTTTAAAAATAACTACAAGCCGATTGGGCTTCACGAAAGCTTCCCCCCGGGAATGTTTGCCCGCGACGGCAGCGCCGATGAGGCAAAAGCATGGGATATGGTTGCCACACTCGAGAAGTTAGTTCTGGAAGGTGCTGCCCGCAACCTTATCCTGCAAAAATTCAGCCTGTTGCAGCTTGTGCCCCGCACTCTCAACGAATATGAAATTAAAGAAGATTCGAGTATTATACTCGACGATCTGATCGGCTAGGTTAGAGGAAGATCATGGTCAGGGCAGACACCGCGTTTGAT
>DAINRZ010000061.1:0-11573 GCA_036741575.1 Kapaibacterium sp. (SeqCode) | reverse complement strand
ATTTTACCGAAATCGCGTTTTTTCGGTCGAAAATGGCTAAATAATATGTTAGGCGAGGCTAGGATAGGAATGAATGTATTGGATGGCGGAATTGTCCAGCAGGCGCGGAGTGTCATCCCCCTGCTACCTTCCAAGGGGACTACGTAAGCATTTGCGGGGGGAATTCATTATTTAGTTAATTCTACAATCTAAGGATTAACCCATGAGCCGACACCTGCCCCGCCGTATCAAACCACTTTAAATAATCTGAGTAAATCCATAAATAAAATACAATAATGACAATGTGGCACAGTACGGTGTCATAATGGCGGCAATAGTGACAATACGGCACACTGCAATGCCATAATGACAGATTATTTAAATTTGGCACGATTTTCATAAGCATTATATTCAAGATTGAATTTAAAATGATCAAAAATATGTGTAACAATAAAAACAGGAGGAATTATGAACTTAGTAAAGTATGATCCGTTCAGCACAATGGTCCGCAGGATGGAAAATTTCTGGAACGCCTTCGACAACAGGGCTGTCGCAAGGCCATTCTCAGCAGGCTATCTGCCAAAGGTAGATATAAGCGAAGATAGCGCAAACTTCTTCATCCAGGCCGAGGTTCCGGGTTTTGGCAAAGAGCAGGTAAAGGTAACCATCAATGACGAAAACCTGCTGACTATCAAAGGCGAAATGAAACAGGAAGAGAAAAGCGACGACAAGAATTACCTTCGGATAGAAAGAAGGGCCGGCTCGTTCGAGCGCAGTTTCTGCATGCCGGATAACATAGACAGGGACAATATCGAAGCAAAATTCGAAAACGGGCTGCTTAATGTCAGGATTCAGAAGAAAGAACCTGAACAGCCAAAGGAAAAAGAAATTCAACTGTCATAAGGGAAGGAAGGTGAGGCGAACTGAGGAGGCCCGATTTAGCGGGCTTCCTCATTATTCGTAATAAAAGTATAGCTTAATATTTTCAAAATCAACTACTAAAGGCTGATTTTTATTCGGTAATCTCTTAGGTATTGTTAGCGCCTGCTCGCCGCAAACAGTCCATTCGTTTAGGATGGATACAGTATCGGTAGATTTCTTCAGCTTAAAGAACGGAAGTCCGGCTTCGAGCTTGATATCCGAAAGCAGGCTGTTAATACCTTTGCTTATTTCGTTCTCATCCAGCAGAGTGACAATAAGCCGTTCGTCCCTGGCTTCGTCATGCTTAATGTCGGTTCTGATGTAACCTTCAGCGGACTTCCTAAGCTTGGGATCGATATTCAAAGGCAGCAGGAAGACATCCTTGTAGTATTCGAGCCGCAGCATAACGTAGAACTCCCCCGGGTGGCGCGGGTCGATAACATCGGGGATAAACTTCCACGAGCATTCTTCAAAATCGAGGATCTCGTATTTTACTACTAGCTTTGGATTGTCGCTGCCAATACCCGCCGAAGCGCATCCGGCGAATATAGCAGCAAGAGCAAAAAGGGCTATGGCAGCAATTTTCGTCATAATTCTAAGAGATTTCAATTGAACATATTCAATACTGTAAATATAACGGTAAATAGCGAATCGGCAATATGTAAATTGGTATCTTTATTTCAATAAAAGATAACTTCGTCACAGCTGCCGGATTGCATCCATTGAATATTCAATCTTTGCAAACTATCCAGCAGGAAGGGCTATTTGGTGATAATTCCCGAAAACTTTGCCCTGCTGCCCCGGATTATATAGAAATACATACCTGCCGACAGATTATCAGTCCTGAATTCAATGGTTTCCAAGACACCCTGAGATATTTGTTTCACAGCCCTGTGCAGCTCTCTGCCATTAATATCGATAACCCAAAATGAAATATCATCGCAAAAGTCGGATTGGAGCGCTAATTGAAAAACCCCCTGGACAGGGTTACAAAAAGCCTTAAGTATTTTTAGGCCCCCGTAATCAATCTGGCTGCCTGCGCTGTTTGAATAATCGAGCACAGGAACAATCATGACATCTATATCGGGATTGCCTCCGGCATCTGTAGCCACCGGGAAGTCGTACAGGTTCTCGTAAACAAACTCTCCGCCGTTACCGGCATACAGGTCGAATGAGGTCCTCATCCCCTGGCCGTCGCCCTGCAAATTCGAGAATATTGAAATGAAGTCGTCATTGGAAAGGGCAGTCCTTGTCATAACCATGACGCCGAAATTTCCGCTAACAATTGGAACTTTCTGGTTGAAAGGCAGCCATGTGAAAACCGGCTTGTCCTTATTTGCCGTAATATCGTCAAGGTAAAAATTGCCTACGCCCAGAGCCTGCCCGCTGGGCATATTACCTTGGTTATCCAGGTGGTAAGCAACGATTTGGTGTACATTATTCACATTCTTTTTCTTTTCGGCAAATGCAACCAGAAGTCCTTTCAGTTGAGCTTCACCGGAAAAAAGGAATTTCGACCCGACAAGAGAATACATGGTATTTGATCCGGTCAGCGGGAGTCTCGTATTACCAGAAGCATATGTGTATACTTTAAATCCGGTACTCCGTTCATAATATACTTTTAATGAATCCTGCTGAGCATCGGTAATAATAGGAAATGAGACAAATAGGATAAATGCTATCAAATATTTCATCATTATAACCTCTCTTTTTTATTTATTTTCATTATTGTTTGCTACCCTCTCCGGTTTCAACAGGGTAGTATCCGGGGACTTGAATTCTGCCGGGTCGATTTCCTCAACACTGCTGTTGACTTTGAAAGGCATATCATTGCCATTGGTTTTCAATAACATAGTATTAGACGATTCGTAGCCAATGGCTTGCGTTTCCGGCTTGTTGTAAAGGCCCGGGAAAATATACCTGCCTTTATCGGGTTCCTTTTTTTGCTGCTCGACAACAATCGGATTTGCTTCGGCATAGGGGTCGTGCCTGACGCCGGTTACCATCCAGGATACTTTTAGGCCAGGCCTGCCGCCTGCAATTTTAAATTGATTGCCGCTCATTTCTTCGGCAATATAAACCTGGGAATAACCGCCCACGCATGTAAGCTGGTACCTGAAATCTTTGTTCAGAGCGTCGAACCACTCAGGCATTATTACTATTGCTTCGCCTTTTTCATCGAGTACGGCAATGCCGTCGTAAATATTCTTCATCTCGGGCGATTCCACGAATGAATGTACAAGGAACTTGTTTTCGGGATCGAGTGGATGGTCTATTTTAAAATTACCTGCCGTTTTTTCGATAGTCCCTTTAACCCATACATCACCTTCGAACATACCAGCCCATTTAGGATTTGAATTCTTCTTTTGCGCCAACAAAGCAGGAACATCAGAGCCGTCATAATTAACGGCTGCAATCGCATTCCCTTTGCCAAAGTGTAAAACTGATAAACAAGGGCGGGTATTTTCCACACTTGTACTAGCAAACTGTGCACATTTGGCTTCGGAGTTCATTTGGTCCACATTAAGGCAATGCCTCGAAATGCCGCTGCCCTCATTTAAAATGTACATTGTAGGGTGATTGTCATCAGCATCGCTGTTACTGCCGCCCTTTGTTACAAATGCCGACCCAATACCTTCACCAGCCACTTCGAGTAACATAGCCGGCTTTTTGCCGTTACTAAGTACTTGGAGTGCATAAGCTGTGGAATTACTGTTATGCACCTGGAAGTTGCCTCCCAGAGTATTCTCAGCTTCGGTATAAGCCGAAATGCAGCTGCCACCATTGCCGTTCGACTGCCCAACAAGAGCGGTACTAATATTTTCAACGTTATTTATAGTAAAGATACCAGCCCTGCCTTTGCCGGTCGTATTTACTTTTACGGCGTCAGATTCATTTTCTTTTTCGAATAGCTCAAATTGCGCCACAGGGCCTTGAACGGCTGTTTTAGGTTTCGTAGATTTTGCTTTCTGGACTCTAAGGCAAGGGGCCTTACCGTTAGAAAATACATATACCGCCGGGCCATCATTTACTTCATCTTTTTCGGTATCTTTCATGAAAGAACCAGCCGAACCGGAACCAGTATTAATGGAATAAAGGGTATTAACCGGCTCGCCGTCATCAGTAGGTGCTCTCTCAAATCTTGCAGCCTCGCCGCTGTTTTCATTGTAACTATAAACAGTAGGCTTAACGTTTCTCTGAGCGTCGCTGTGGAAAGTGGAAAAAGATCCCGCAATCATTTCCTCATCGGAATTAATTTCTGAAAGTATGCCGGCTTTCGAACTGAGAAATTGTGCTATGTTCTCAATAATTCCCTGGGGGCTGTCACCGTCTTCTTTTTCCACTTTTCCTGTGTTGTAAACCCGGGAAAGAGTCATTGTAGGGGCATTGCCGGTCTGTTTCAGCAGGAATCCGTTTTCATTTGTCGATATAGTCTGCGAGAACGGGAATGTAATGCCCGAGCCGGCTTCCCATTTGCATGTCGAATCGCGCCAGGTAAGCACATAGCCTTCTTTCGCATTTTTGCCCAGGACGTTTTGCGATGTAATGCTATATGGGACACTAGCCATCTGCATTTTCGAAAACTCAGCAGCGCCGTCCACTTTAATTCCCAGCCAGTATGGCTTATCAAATTTCAGGTTCGAGGTAGCAAATGATTTTTTCGAACCGAGGTATAGGTTCAATCCGCCATTAAGAATACTGACATTATGCTCCTCTGTCCATACCGGGGTATTGGAAAAGGCGTTATCGTAAATATTAAACGTAACTGTGTGCTGGCCGGTAATCTGCTTGCCCTGGGCATCGACCAGATAACCCTGGTAGTTGATAACTGATGGGATTTGGGGATAACAGGCAAAGGGCAATAAATGCAATAGAAGAAAAGAAAGAAAGAATTTTTTCATGATAACCTCGATTTATTAAAAGTGCTGAATAGTGACAATGGATAATAAATCATATGGATGAAAACCGAATCTATTCGACTTTAACTGACTGCCAAGAAAAGTAATAAACATCGAATGGCATATAATTAGTCTTTTTAATTGAATCCAGGTGCATTTGGTAAAACTTACCATCCCGTCCCTGGATGATATAGTATCCCCCAACAGTCGTATCAGGCCTTTCGTGAAAACAAAGCCAGTTTTCGATATCGCTTTTCTTTATCGACGACATATCAGGTTTGTGGGAAAAGTACTTGAGTTTATAAACGTTGGCGGTTTTCGAATCTGTATATATACCCACCCCGAGAGTATGATTGAACGAATATGTATTCATCCAGACATCCCTCATGCTTTTCAGGGAATCAGCTTCGATCTTGAGCCGCGTTACAAAGCAGTACCCCTGGAAAGATTTCAAAGAAAAAGTATCGAGCGCTTTCGAAGTATCCTTAGTCTTGTTTGTATCCAAAGGATTCAACGGATTATCCGACGAATCGCCTCCGCATGAAATTATAAATATTCCTGTTGCGGAGATAACCGAAAAAATCAAAATAACGAATTTTTTCATTATTAATCTTTCTTAATAATTCTATTGGAGATTGACAAAGAGCATTAATATTAACTTAAATGGTTTTTTGCAAAAAAGCAATTATTTTTTATTATATTACCTTTTTGAGTACAGAAATTCAATAAATAAAAGTTATTATTTTACTTACCGATATATAGAATTTAACTTGAATCGAATTTTTGGGATAATTTGATTTCACTCTAAATTATTTAATGTAAAAAATGAAGTTAACATACGAAGAACTTGAAAATAGAATATCTTTGCTTGAAAAGCAGTTGGCACACCAGGCACAAGAGAATGCCAACATTCAGCGGCAGCTCTTTTATGCATTGAATTCATGCCATGAAACAAATGAAATGGTATTTTGGGCAGGCCCGGATGGTATTATTGTGTTCGTAAACCGGAGATTATGTAATATTCTTGGAGTATCGGAAGAAGAATTGCTGAATACCCAGTTTCCCTATTTTATTGTTGATTATAATACCCCCATCTGGAATGGTTTACTGAATTATTTAGCTGCAACCAAATCAGCAACAATCGAATCAATTTATAAATCCAAAGCAGGACGAGAATACCCGGTCGAAATTAAAATCTCCCAAAGTGATAATAATAATAAAACTTATTATTGTTTTGTGGCGCGTGAAATATCAGATAATAACAAAACCGATACTTTAATGGCAGGAATTGAAGGAAAATTCCAGTCAATAACCGCTGCCAGCCCCAATCCATTACTGATAACGCGTTACAGCGACGGCAGGCTGCTATTTGCAAATAAGCAATGTGCCGAATTGGCAGGAACCGATCTGAAAAGGCTTTTAGAAAAATTTACTTCAGATTTCTATGAAAATTCTAATGCAAGGCAGGCCTATCTTGCCGAACTAAGTAAAGGCCCAGTCAAAAACTGGGAAGTAAGGCTTCGGCGCGAAGACGGAAGCCATCTTTGGGTACTTGCTAATGCAACCATCGGGGAATATGAAGGAGAAAAAGCTATATACCTTGGCCTGCTCGATATTACCGAATGGAAATCTACAGTACAGGCACTCAGAGAAAGCGAATTGAAATACTCGCAGGCTATTTCGATGATTTCGGATATCATTTGGCAATACGAAACAGATTCGGAGGGTAATTTCTATAGCAGCTATATCTCACCGGTGGCAGACAGGATTTTAGGGTTGCCAGAAGGCACTATCGGCAACAGTTTCGAGAAGTACCTCCGTTACACTGACAAAGAAGACTATTCAAGGATAGGCGACATTTTTAAATCATTGATTAATGGCCAAAAAAGAGAATTTATTATTGAATACCGGTTGTATAAACCGGACAATACAGTTCTGTGGGTTAGCACCAAAGGCTCTGCCTATCGGCAGGATGGAGACAAGATAGTCGTCTACGGAACAACGACAGATATTACTGAGAAAAAAAAGGCCGAAGAAGCGCAACACCTCAGCGAAGAGCGGTTTCTTTTGTTTATGCACAATTTCCCCGGGCTTGCATATATAAAAAACTCTGAAGGAAGAGTATTATTTGCCAATGAGGGATTTATGACATTGCTCGGAATCGATACCAAAGAGATGGTTGGTAAGGTATCTTCGGAGCTTTTCCCCAAGGATTTTGCCGAAAAAATTGACGAAGATGACCAAAGAGTAATCCGTTCTGGCAAGCCAGATACTATTGAAGAAGATTTTGGGGGCAAAAACTGGATGACTAAGAAATTCCCGTTTGCTTCTTCGGAAAACAGCACTATTTTAGGTGGATTTACTATTGAAATAACAGAATTAAAAAGGACTGAAGCTGCTCTTAGGGAAAGCGAAGAAAAATACCGCCTGTTGTTCGAAAATGCTAGCGAAGCAATACTTGTTGCCCAGGATGGTATCATTATGCTCACAAACAAAAGTTGCAAAGATTTGGTTGGATATTCCGAAGACGAACTTTTGTCGAAATCGATTGCCGAATTTATTCATCCCGATGACAGGCAATTAGTTGTGGAAAGGCACAAACAAAGGTTGGAGGGAAAATCTCTGCCCGGCAGATACTCATTCCGTCTTATACACAAATCTGGCGAACCGGTATGGGTTGAATTGGGAAGTGTTTTTATTCATTGGAATAACAACCCGGCAACATTGAATTTTATTACTGATATATCAGAACGGAAGAAAACCGAAGAAGAATTAATAAGTAAAAACAAACAAATTGAATCGCAATATGAAGAATACATGCGTTTGAACGAAGTGCTTAGGGTCACGAATTATAATTTGGAACAAGAAAAAGAAAGAGCCGAAGAAAGCGAAAAGCAACTTCACCTGATTGTAAATAATTTTGTCAAAGGAATGTTATACCAGGTAGCAATTATTAACGAAAAGGAAAGGAAGTTTAATTATCTCAGCAATGGCGTAGAAAAACTTTACGGGTGTACGGCCGACGAAGCCAAAGCAAATTCCAGCCTGATTTACGGCAGGATTCATGCCGATGATATTGATAATCTTATCCAGCGAGAGCAGGAAGCAATTATTAATATGGGAGTATTCGAAGCTGAGTGCAGAGTATATAATCCCGACAACACTTTAAGATGGTCTTATTATATTTCGCGCCCCAGAATGGTAAACGGCGTTTCTTGTTGGGACGGTATAGAAATAGATATCACCGAACGAAAACAGATTGAATTCGAATTAATCAAAGCCAAGCAAGTTGCCGAAGAGAATGAAATTCAGTTCAGGCAGCTATTCGACAATATGGAGCAGGGTTTTGCGCTTCACGAGATGATTTACAATAATGAAGGTGTTCCTGTTGATTATCGTTTTGTATTATTGAACAAAGCTTTTGAGAAGCTAACCGGTAAATCATCATCAGAATTATTGGGCCGAACAGTCAAGGAATCCCTACCGGGTATTGAAGATTTCTGGATAGAAAAGTACGGCAAGGTGGCCGCCACCGGCATGCCGTTACAATTTGAGAATTATACGGCCGAGCTGGACAAACATTATAATATTATTGCCTATTCTCCCAAAAAGGATTTCTTTGCAGTTGTTTTTACAGACGTTACTCAAAATAAAAATTATGAGAAAGAACTGATTGCTGCAAAAGAGATGGCCGAGGAGTCAGATAAATTAAAGTCTGCTTTCCTTGCTAATATTTCACATGAAATCAGGACACCGCTAAATGCTATCCTGGGATTTGGCAGCCTGATGAACGAACCGGGCATCACCCCTATCGAAAGAAACGATTACTTTAATATTATTAAAACAAAATCCGATGATTTACTCGAAATTATTGGCGACATACTCGATATATCCAAAATTGAGGCCAACCAATTGGCAATCCACCTGTCGACCGGCAATTTATCTCAAATGATGAATGAACTGCTTTCGGTTTACGAACTAAGAAGGGTAACAGATAATAAAATCAATATCAGATTCATTATGGAGAATCAGGTAAGTGATAATATTGCAAATATTATTACCGATTTCCAACGAGTGAAGCAAGTGCTCGGCAATCTCCTGAACAATTCTTTTAAATTCACAGATAAAGGAGAAATAAGGTTTGGATGTAAATTGAATGGTGCCGATGAAATCCTGTTCTATGTATCTGATACCGGCATCGGTATTCCAAATGATAAACTGGATAAAATATTCGACAGGTTCAGGCAGGTAGAAATTGAAATTTCAAAAGTATATGGCGGCACGGGATTGGGGCTTTCCATTTCAAAGGGTATAATCGAATTGCTGAATGGTAAAATCTGGGTAGAATCCGAATTGAAAAAGGGCTCTGTTTTCTATTTCACAATTCCATTCAGGCAAGCCACGATGGAACAGATGAAAGATAACGGCAAATCGAATATTAAAGAAGATGCAATAGACAAGTATGTATTAATTGTAGAAGATGATTTGTACAACAGGATGTATCTCGAAAAAATAATCAGTAGCATGAAATATGGGTATTTCTCTGCAAATGACGGACAATCTGCAATGGATCAATTAGCAAATATCCCCGAAATTTGCCTTGTGCTGCTGGATATTCAATTGCCGGATATATCGGGCTATGGCCTGCTGAAAAAAATCAGGGAAAAATTCGGAAGTATCCCGGTAATTGCTCAAACAGGATTTGCTATGGAAGAAGACCGGCTAAGATGCATAGATGCCGGATTCGATGATTTTATTTCCAAACCTATTCAGAAAGCCGACTTACATAAGAAGATAAGAAATCTCTTATCCTGATTCGTCAACACACAATCTGCAATTGCAATAATCATAAATTCTTAATATCTTCGTTAATCAATTTTTTGTTCATTTAATAACCAGTTTAGGAATAATATGATTTCGAGATACAAGACATATCAAAGTATTGAGAATTTGCACCTGGCAGCTGGCCAGGAAGTAACGCTGCGCGGCTGGGTGTATAACAAAACCGGCAAAGGAAAGCTGCAGTTCATTGTCCTTCGCGACGGTACGGGTATCTGCCAGTGCGTAATATTCAAAAACAATGTCTCCGAAGAGCTTTTCGAGGAAGCGAAGCGCCTTACACAGGAATCATCTGTCATTATTAAAGGCACTGTCAGAGAAGAAGGGCGCGCACCGGGAGGTTTCGAAATCGATGTCACCGGACTCGAAATCATCACTATAACAAACGATTACCCTATTACTCCCAAAGAACATGGCGATGCTTTCCTTATCGAGCACAGGCACCTGTGGCTGCGCTCTTCGCGCCAGCATGCCATTATGCGCGTTCGTGCTGCAGTTATAAAAGCCATCAGGGACTTCTTCGACGGCAACGGCTTCAAACTAATGGATTCACCTTTGCTGACACCAAATGCCTGCGAGGGAACTTCTACACTGTTCGAAACTGAATACTTCGACCTTGGCAAAGCATACCTTTCACAGTCAGGGCAGCTATATGCTGAGGCCTCGGCGCTTTCGCTGGGCAGGGTATATACATTTGGGCCTACATTCCGCGCCGAGCGCTCCAAGACACGAAAGCACCTTACTGAATTCTGGATGGTGGAACCCGAAATGGCTTTCTTCGACCTGAACGACGATATGGACCTGGCCGAGGACCTCGTGGAATACATTGTGCAATATGTACTTAAAACCTGCCAAAAGGAACTTGCAACACTGGAGCGAGACACTACAAAGCTCGAGAAAGTGAAAAGGCCTTTCCACAGGATGAGTTACACCGAAGCTGTGGACTGGCTGGTTGCAAATAAAATCCCGTTGAAAAAGAAAATTGACGGCCAGGATGTGGATATACTCCCATTCCCATGGGGCGAGGACTTTGGAACCATCCAGGAGGAGGCCATTATGGAACAGTTCGACAAGCCCTGTATTATCCACCGCTACCCGACAGACGTTAAAGCTTTTTATATGAAGCGCGACCCCGAAAATCCAAGGGTGGTACTGGCTATGGATATGCTCGGCCCTGAAAAGGCAGGCGAGCTTATTGGTGGCAGCCAGCGCGAGGACGACCACGACCTGCTGCTCGAAAGAATTAAGCAGCACGACCTGCCTGTGCCCGAGTTCCAGTGGTATCTCGACCTGCGCAAATATGGCTCTGTTCCCCATAGTGGATTTGGGCTCGGTGTAGAACGAACAGTCAAGTGGATTACAGGTGCACAGCATATCAGAGAGGTAATACCTTTCCCAAGAATGATTTACAGGATTGTACCTTAATAATTTCAACTTGTATCGTGACATAAGACTTAGTTACATTGTGCCGGCAAAGCCGAAATGATGCCTACCATCCACCTGTAGATTCGCAACCTTCGGAAGGTTAGTCCCGATTTCTAGTTGGCTGTCATTGCCGTGAAAACGGCAATCCATCTTGCTTTGTTCTGTCTTGACAATTGCAAGTTCTTTCATATTAGCCACGCCTAACATATTTATTAGCCATTTTTGCCCGAAAAAACGCGATTTCGGTAAAATTCCGGTAAACTTTTTCCCGGATTGGTTTTCTGCTTTTCCTTTATGAATATGGTTATTCAATTTGCACGGGATATTTGTAGTGACAGGCCGCGGCCTGTCCCAACGCTGCTGCCCAGGGAACGATGCAGGATTTGGCCCGTCAACCTTCGGAAGGTTAGCCCCGATTTCCATTTGCCTGTCATTGCCGTAGAAACGGCAATCCATCTTGCTTTGTTCTGTCTTGACAATTGCAAGTTCTTTCATATTAGCCACGCCTAA
>DAINRZ010000060.1:0-11583 GCA_036741575.1 Kapaibacterium sp. (SeqCode) | reverse complement strand
AAAACCCCATTATTCACTGGCTCCCATCTTGTTATTGTACAAATATCCGGCGGTGATGGAGCTTTGAAGTTATTGTCATATACTAATTGTGCAAATTTATCCTTACGAACAAGCCCGGCCAGGTCAGGAACTGAACCATCAGGATCATTCTGAACAGATGGGTTCGCAAGAATAATTGCATAAACAGTTCGAACTGTATCGCCGGGCAAAACGTTGAACGGGCCGGTTGCCATCATAAACCTTTTATCGCCGGGACCGTTATCGCCGTCTTTTACTTTGGCCGATATAAAGTTATACCTTTCATCATCTTCCTTGGGATCGAGCGAGATAGGCCAGTTCCTGAATGTTACTAATCCTAACTGCTCCCTGTTCTGGTACGACCTTTTGTCTTTTCTAACAAAATCAGCTTCTGAAGCTAAAAAATACAACTTTTCAGTACATTTTTCTTGGCCGTCGACTACTTCCCAATTTGTACACTGCCAGCAATAATTACCTGATACTCCATTTATTGTAGTATCAATTTTACCTTCAATCCTTTTTACAGCAGGACTTTCTAAGAAATCGAATCCCAAATAACCAAAACCGCGTCCTCCTTCTAACATATCAGGATTTGACCACTGATAAGCTAAATTGAGAGATTCGTCATCTCTATAGAAGTCAACCCTGTCATTTGATGCCGAAGCCTGTGAATTTTGCCGCAATCCGATATCAATATCCAGTACAGGCGCCAGCCAGCAATTATACAAAGTATCATTGGATTTATTCTGAATATCATACCTAAGGAAAATAAAGTCCTTATAATCACCAAATCCCCACGAATAAATTGTGTGTTCGAACTGCAGCCTGAGAGGGTAACCTTCCTGTGCACGCCTGCCTGCGCCGCCGTCGTAATTGCTAAGGTCTGTATCCTTGAATGTACAGAAAATATCTTCCTGTGAAATAAACGCAGGGCCTTTAGGGTATGTTGCCCTATTTCTTAAAGTATTATCATAAATATAATACCCAAAATACCTGTTTGATTTGAGAGTATCATTTACACTTGTACTGGCATCCCATACGGGCCAATTAGGGCCGTCATCGGTATCGAACGGGGCGCCTTCACCTGCGTTGAAATCAGTCGAAAAGTAAACACGGTGCTCTTTCATCTTGTCTGAATACTCGAGAGGTCCGTCTTCAATCCTGCCGGGTACCATCCAGCTATTGCCGTTGTTAGGATTATAAGTAATTGTTACATATTTCTTCATTGAACCATCTTCGTAGTGGGGTTTCATTGCAGCAAACCAAACACCGCCGGCAAATATGTATTGGTTTAATGAGCCTCGTGGCCAATAACCTCCACCACGGCTGTTACGAACGTCGTACCCGAATATTCCATAATTTGTAGTATAGAATTGAATGTTTGATACAGTATTCTGCTGAACGTCCTTGGAACCGACAGCGGCCCTCTGTATCTGATCGCCCTTTGCTTTCTCGTTAATCCCTGCATAAGATAAGTTGTTGCTGCCAAAGCAAATCAGGGCAAGAAAAATGATTATTAAAAATCTAAGATTTATCATTATTAACCTCACCAATTTTAATTAAAAGTTTACCATAATGCCAAAAACTACTGTACGGGGGGTTTGGAAATTGCCCCGTCCGGACATTGATGTCTCTAGTTGGCGTTCATAAGACTTCAGCTTCTCATCTTGAGTAACTATACCGTTATTGTCAATGTCTGCATCAGGGCCGTATAACCTGTCGCCATACCTGTTATATTGGTCAGGAGATAAAGTTTCTGCAATCAGGTAATTAGGATCTCTGTAAAGAGGTACTGAACTAAAATAACCTATCCTGTAATCGAAAGCAGAACCGTTGTCAATCGGATCGTTTGTCCTTGGATAGAAGGCAATGGCATCATTTAGGTTCAAGAGGTTATAAACATTAAAGAAGAATTCGAGTCTTGTATTGCCGATACTTTCTCCAAAGAAATCCCTAAGAAGGAAAGACTTTGAAAACCTTAGGCTCAAGTTGTAAGCCGAAGGCTGCCGTGCTGAGTTTAATTCTGCAATTGAATTTCCTGAAATGTCCTGTGGAGTATATGGCGTACCAGAATGGAAAAATCCGCTCAGGGTGATATAAGACATTTCGAGAGGATAAACATCTCCTATTGCAGGCCCGCCTCTTCTATCTACACTATAAGTAATCGAAGCATTCAAAGTATGCCTAATATCCTGTGGCTGGAAATATTCGGTCATCTGGAAAGTCATTTCATTTGTGTAGGGATCTATCGGCTTGCCATAGTTACTTGCAACGTTGGCAGATGTACCTGTGATGTAGCCGAGGGTATAGTCAATCCTAAAGCTGATTGGGTCGCCCCCCGGAAGGTTTTCCCTTTTCCTAAGCTGGAATTCAATACCTTTCGCATTGCCGTATTCAGCAATTACATATTGGTAATACGGGTAAGGTGTAATAGCAACATATTTGGTGCCAAGCTGGTTATATATATCCCTGTAATATGCAGTTATATCAAATGCAAACATATCGCTTAACTGATGGTTGTATGCTATTTGGTATTGGTTAGTCCTTTGGGCTTCCATATTAGGCTCGCCTAATAATTCTGCACCAGGCCTTAGTTTTACTTTATTAAATCCATCATATAGGTATTGTATTTCGGGCATTTTGAAATAAATACCATAGGCTATCGAGAGGAAAGACCTTTCTGATATGGGATATGCAATATTAATCCTGGGGCTAACCTGGAATTTTGCACCGGCATCGGCAAATCCAGTATCTGCATCAATACCAGAGAATGCCTGGTCTGCATTAACCCTATAAATCGATTTAGGGTCAAACATGTCAACCCTGATTCCAGGGCTAAAAATTATACCTTTATAAGTTATTTGGTCCTGAACATAAGCAGAAGCCCTGATTGGGAAAAATCCCTTGCTTGTACGGTTATAAGCCTTACTGTCGCTTATATAAAGATTTCCACCCCATTGGTCGGTGAACAAATCATAAAAAGGATCACTATCCCATGGATTTGAATTACTGTGTTTAGTCGTCTCGTAAAATCTGATTTCGAAACCGGCCCTTATCGCATGATCGAAATCCTTTGATTTATCCTTATATGGTATCAAAAGGTTATAATTACCGTCAATCTGCCAGTAAGTTCCATTTCGGAATTGAAATCCGGAATTTCCGTGAACAACGAAAGCGCCCAGCATCCCGTATGGATTATCGCCGCCGTTTCCGTCCACATCGCCCTCTATGTAACCGGTTTCGGGATTAATGAAGCCCATATCTATTAAGAAATACTTATCTTTTGTTTTCCCTACCCTCGATAAATATGTATAAGGGTCAATAATTTTATCCTGACCGGGCATTAGGTTATATCCCTGAATACGTTTTTGGTCAACAGGATACCAGTAATCGAATCCACTGAAAAATCCGGGGTCGTCCGTGCCGATACGCCTCCCGTATTCATCGTCGTTAGTATTTCTGGACATCGTAATTTCATAATAACTATTCTGGTTAAGCGTATGGTTCATCCTGACCATTATCGAGCTGTTGTTTTGGTTACCCACGGGTATCTTTGCTTCATATTCCGGTATTCCGTTTGTTTTCAGTATTTCTATCGAATTATCATCCCTTACATTATATTCTATCACACCTTCGTCATCGCAATAGAGCCATCCCCAGCCCATCTGCTCAAAATTGGTCATGCCGAATGTACCGCCGACAATAAAGTTTATATCGTCTGTCAGTGCAAATCTCACCCTGGCTGTAAGGTTCTTTACCCAAGTATTGTCATTAGGCAAATGAGTAATACTGTTACCCCATGGATCTTTAATATCATAGCCGGAACCATATTTATCAAATTTATATGTTCCTGAAATATAAAAGGACGATTTATCCAAGAATGGCAACGGGCCACCGAAGCCGCCTTCAAAATCAATACCTTCGTTACCGATTAATTTGTATCCTTCGCCATAATCGATTGCTTTCAGCCTCGAGCCTTCGCTTTCGCGTATTAGTTTCAGCCCTGCTTTTTGCCTGCCCCAGAGAGCATCCAATTGGCCGTTATATACTAAAAAGCCTTCGTACCTGTCTGTCCTGCCTGTTTTTACAGTTGTATTTACAACACCGCCGAGCACGTCGCCGTATTCAGCCGAGAAGCCGCCCTTGATAACCTGCACCTGTTCGGTGGCATACTGGCTTACCATAGGAAACAAACCGCTTCCTGCCAAACCAAAACCGCCCGTAAACTGGTTGCCTACATCGATTCCATCCACCCTTATTTGTGTTTCGGATGTACGGGCACCCCTGACCGAAAAGCCACCGCCCGTTCCACGAACACCACTTGTTAATGTCACGATGCTATTAATACCGTTTACAGGCAATTTCCTTACATCGTCCGTTTTTGTCGTCGATACTGAACCGATATTCTTATTTTGGATCATTTTTTCGACTACTATAATTGTATCTGCAACACTACCGCCCAATTTTACGTCGCTAAGGTCCTTTATAACGTCAAGTTCAACATCGACCGGCATAATTACTTCTTTGTATCCGGCGTAACTGAATTTTATATCATATCTGCCCGGATTAATCTTCTGCACACTATACCTGCCTTCCGCATCGGTATATGCGCCAAGGTTGGTGCCAATTACATAAACGTTGGCCCCCACCAGTGGTTCGCCGCCTTCGTCGAGCACTCTGCCCTTGATACCCCCGTAGATACCGGCGAATGCGTCAATAGACGTAAGCATGCAGCCAATTAAAAATAGGTACAACATTCTTCGCATCATAATATTCTCCATTAATTAAACTTTACTATAATGTTAATTATTTACATATTATCAAATTACACTTTTGAACACTTCCCATGTATTCAATTGTGCAGTAATAAGCTCCGCTCGTTAAATCTTCTGTACTAACCTCCAGTCCTCTCAGCCCTTCCCCTGCAAGTCCGTTGTAAACATCTTTTACGCATATGCCATTACTATTGAATATCTTGATCTTTATGTTGCCAAGCCCAGGTAACGAAAACGTTAGCGAGAACCTGTCGGCAGCCGGGTTGGGAATAATACTCATACCGAGGCTGTTAACAACTTTTTCTTCGACACCCACAGAAAGTGTAGCGTCAAAATATCCGTAAGTAACATATTGAGGAATACCCATCTTGCGCTGATTAATCCTTGACTCCGTTGCTGTTTCGCCTGAAACAGTTTTCGACTTTAGGCTCATTAATGGTATCTCTTTCATTTCATTAGGCACAAGGTCGGGCAGCCAGGTAACTCTGTCGTAAGTTAAATCCTGAGTAACATTAATTACCCTGCCCCAGTTCTTTTTGGAAACATTTTGCTCGCGTACACATGCCATGACGTCAGTGGTGGCATTTTTTATCACAGAATCGCCGACTTCATCGTAAACATCTACGAAATCGACCCATTTGGCTACAACATTATTGCCATCAACAGTCCTGACTAATTGAAGCTCATACCCAACCTGATTATTGCTTGTATCAGGCTGGCCCTGATCATTTAGAAATCTAAGCACATAAGGGCCATGGTCTGCTATTTTTCTGACACCCCAGACACCCGATTCATTGTAAATCTCAATAAATTGCAATTTCCTGTTATCAATTGGTATGGTAGTATCGCCATCGACAAGATTGACAGCCATCGAGAAATCACCATTATCGAACGTAACAAAGTCCTTGCCATCCCAGGATATATACGTTTTGTCAATATTGTATCCTTGACTGGGCATATGTTTCGACTAAAGCATAAGGGCAAATATCGAATTCCGACCATGTCTTGCCATCATCTGTAGATTTGGAGACTCCGACTGTATTGGCACTGTCGATATCTTTCATTGCCTGGAATCCGCCAAAAGCAGCAGCTAATACCTCGTTATTTTTGCCATACTTTAAGCCGATTATACCCGACCTTCGATAACCCACGAGATCGACATCGAAGAACCTGCTGGTCGACCATGCATCAGGGATTGTGCCCCCCCAGTCGTCGAACTGCTCAGTGCGCCTGTAGGCCATGTTATTGTTGTCGGTTGTGCCTTGTGTAGAAGGAGAAACCGAACCGAATGCCAGGGCATACAAATCACCGCCATCAATACTTCTGCCAAGTATCTTAGAATTTGTGCCCCAAGTATATGTATCAATAGAGCCTTTGAGCTTTTCTGAATATGAATTATAAGTATCTGTGGTATATAAACCATTAATAAAACCTTTCCAGCCGTCAGTCGTTGATGCATCGGTAACAGGGAAAGTATATATAAAAACAGGATTGCTTTCGTATTCGAATCCATATACACTTGGGTACCTTGCCATCCTGTTCTTAGTGGAAAACTTGTTATAATCGTACACTAATAAAGGATTCGTCCAGGTTTTGCCCCAGTCGGCAGATGTTCTTATAAATATATTATTAAGGTTGTTAGTCTGTGAAACATCGCTCGAGGCACCCCTTTTTATCATTATCAATAGATTACCCCCCGGGAAATAAGTAATGGGCTGCTGCTCGTTGGTATAGAATGAAAAAGCGTTTGCCAGCGAATCTACAATAGCAAACGTAACTTCATTTATTTTATCAAGTTTGCTCTTATCAGCCAGGAAATAAGGCGGCAATTCGTTGTAATAATGCACAAAAGCAGGCTGCTTTTGCAGCATTTTTACGTATTCCGGCGCCGGTTCCTGCGCATTGGCAATCTGAATCATCATCGTTACAAAAATCATGAAACCTGAGTACAAAAATTTACTCATATCAATCTCCCAAAATATTTTAAAAGCTCAGATTTCAAATATATAAATTATTTAATAAATTCTTAAAAATACCGTCATTAAATTCACTCATTTTTCATTTTAGCATACCAATCTTAATAATAATTAATCAATTATTGTCAAATGGATTAATCAAAATTCAACTTGGCGCCAAATGCTTTTAAAAAACAAACTGCAGCCCGTAAATCAGCGATAAAGATTTCCTTAATGCCTCTTTGTTTTCATTGCTCGACAGCCTTGCTGCAAATAATCTCCCTTCAGTTCCTATCGTTACGTTAAATCCCGAAAAAATGCTGTAATTTGCATATAATTTCCCAAATCCTAATGCGCCATCGCTCGACGAGCCGACTCCAAGCCTCAAATTCAAGGCCAAACCCGATGTATTGATAAATGTTCTTTCGTAGAATGCAGCGCCCCAATACATTTGCTTATTGTGGTTGTACACATAAGGCTCGCGGACAAAAACAGGGCTACCCTGGCTGCTGTTGAATCCTTCGGCTGCCTGCACTTTTTGTTTGTTGATTTTTATGGCTTTATTTGGAACGGCAAGTGTTTGTGATGCCTGCACAGCCCCTCCAATAACATCTGTTACTGAGTATTCTGTATAACCGAACTCAATACCCATCCTATCATCTTCGGTAAATGAATAAGCAAGGCTCTGGGATATATGGTTGAAAGCCATTTTCACATTGTCTCCTTCACTTTTCAGCAAATCAGTACCAAGGAATGATGTCACAATAATTTCTGAAGATCCGGCGGAATAATCATCATAGACAGATAAAGCGGAAGTCATCTGCCGTGGCATCGAAGCACTGAACGGCCCAGGCCTGCTGCCGGATAATGATGCATTGTTTAACTGGCTCAGGTGATAATCTGTTATTGGCGAAGATATATCCAGATTCTCTGCTTCATCCCATAAAGCTGCAGAATTTGATTTTTCGGATAGGATATCCGTCGCAAGGATACCATCGTTTACATTTCTACTTTTGCCGTTATCTGACATATTGTTGATATTTGCATCAGCCAGCAGAAGTTCATCGTTATTCGCTACATGATTTTTTATCCTTTCGGTGTGCCTATTGTCATTATCTGCTATAAAGCTGTTATGCCGGTTGCTCAATGCCCGGGCATTTATGCCTCTTTGCGCATTATCGGGAGCAACAAATGTATAGGTAACCATTTCCTCGTCCAAGCCGTTTTTGTAGCTTTCGAGTGCCGAACCATAGCCGGTATGGTTTTCCCTTTCGGGGAAACCGTCGCCCAGACGGATGAATCCGAACAAAATGACAGCAGCAACAGCAGTAACAAAGTACTTTGTTTTCGGCTTTGCTTTCTTGTAAACGGTATCGGCCGAAACGGGGTAAGAGCTTAATATTTTCATTAATATCTTTTCTTCCGTTTCGAGTAAAAAGTCCTGCGGCGGGTTAATCGAACCGGCGTCGTCCCTCAGTGCAGAATTAATTATTACAGCTTCGTCGAAAGCCTCCTTCGACGCCGGATTTTCGGATAATTCCGAACGAAGCTCATTGTCCTCGTATTCGAGGAGTTCTCCATCGAGGTATTTCGATATCAAATCATCGAGATTCATTGATTTCCTTAACAAGTGGTTTCAATAATTTCTTTAGTATTAGCCTAGCCCTGTGCACCCTTACTTTAGCAAGAGATATATCTATCTTAAGTATTTCGGCTATTTCCTGGTATGAACAATCTTCATATTCCCGCAGTAGAATAGCTTCGCGCAGGGGCACAGGCAGGCGCGCAATAGAATGCCTGATATAATCTTTCACCCCAAAGTCCGATTCGCTGGCTATTGCTGCAGTGTGTTCATATTCGTCGAATATTTCGAATCCTTTTTGTGTCCTCAGGAAGTTCAGGCAGGTATTGCGTGCTATGGCAAAAAGCCACGATGAAAAGTTTTCGCCGCGGAATTGAAGCCTGTTTTCGAATACTTTGATAAATGTTTCCTGGAATGCATCCTGGGCAAGCGAATCGTCGTTCAGCATACGAAGGCAAAATCTGTAAACCTTTTTGCTGTGCTTCGAATAAAGCATGTGAAAAGCTTCGGCGCTCCCCTTCTTTAGTTCCTCTGCCGCTGCCGTCAGTTCTTCTTCGTTGTCGCTATTTCCTTTCTTCCAAAACATTTTTTTTTACAGATTTTGCCTTAATTCTATGCTTTCATTAATACATTTATACTATAGACACAACATTGCACCCGAAAGTTACAACTTTTTTTTCTATTTTAACATTTAATCAATTATTCATTTTCGGTTCATTGTATGCCATAGAAATCGAAATTGCACAATCTATTCAAAACCAGTTCGTTTAACATTTTCTATTGAAATTTTAAAACTTTTCATATATTACATCGTAATAAAAAAAGTATGTGTAACAAAATCGGCAGAAAATGGCAACAATAGGAATAGAAAGCAACGGGAGGATAGAAAAAACTGCCGTTTACCTGAACGGCGAAAGAATTCGGGGGCTTAGGGAGCTTTTCCTTAACTTAGACGAAGACGGTGCCTTCGACGCAATAATTCAATATGAAGGTATTGATAAAAATCTATATACAAGACAATTGTTTTCGGACACACTTGATAATCTAATAACAGCCGAGCCAGCTTTCACCGATGAAGAAGCGGCAGCGCTGCAATTATTAGAAATCGAAAGCGACGGTTATATCGAAAACACAAGCATTTACAAAAACGAAGAGCCATTGGACGGAATTGTGAGCCTGCTTCTTCATATTCGCTCGGCCGATTCGCCCAAAAGCGGTTTAAAATCGATTTTCTCATCTAAAAAGCAAACGGGTGCGGGCGCCGAATTTAAAGCGCAGATAACATTCCGCAACGACGATGATTCACTTGATACGGAGGATATATTCTGATGAGCAATATTAAATTAATATCAGTAATAGCATTAGCAATTATTTTAATAGTGCCCGAATTCGCCGATGCACGCAAAGGCGGCGGGAGCTTCGGAGGCAGCCGCGGCGGGGGGCGCTCTTTTTCGCGGCCCAGCACATCGAAGCCAAGTACCTTTAGCCGCTCCACTACGCCTTCTTCAAGTTCATCCCGAAAAGTAACCAGTTTCGGAGGCAGCCGCACCACAAGGGCCGATTACAGCAGGAAATACGGCGCCCCGCGAAAGACATCGACATATACCGGCACATCGGCAGCAGGCGGCAGGCAGAACTACATCGTAAATGATTACGGCGGATACGGCAGCGGGCTGATGATGGGATATATGCAGGGCTCCATTGCCAGCCATATGATGTGGCTGCCGTGGTACGGCGCTTTCTGGTACACCCGCCCTTATTATTCCGATCCCGATGCTAACGGGAACGTCGAAGTTTACCCGCCGACATTTGATTATACAAAACTCTTTATTGTAATAATAGTCGTAGGGCTGATAGTATTTGTTGTTTACCGCTGGTTCAAAAAACGCCGCTATGCCGGTGAAACATCCCAGTCGTCTTTCGGATGATGCCGCCCGAAATATGAAATCCGATGCTATCGACCTAAGGCAAAAACTTAAGGAACATTTCCGGTTGGATGGCTTCAGGAACAGCCAGCAAGAAGTCGTTAACTCAATTTTGTCAGGAAATAATACTATTGTGGTTATGCCCACAGGCGGAGGCAAGTCTTTGTGCTACCAGCTGCCGGCTGTTTTGATGCAGGGCACATGCATTGTAATTTCACCTCTGATTGCTTTAATGAAAGACCAGGTGGACGCACTTACAAGATTAAATATAAGCGCCACCTTTATCAACAGTTCACTGCCGGCCGACGAAATCAGCCTGAGAATGAACAATGCCGTCAGGGGAGAGTATAAGCTTTTATATATCGCCCCCGAAAGAATAACAACCAGGGCTTTCACCGAGGCCCTTCAATACTTAAAGGTCTCATTTCTTGCCGTGGACGAAGCCCACTGTATCTCGGAGTGGGGCCACGACTTCAGGCCCTCGTACCTCGACATTGCATCGATAAGAAACGTGAAAAGAGAGATTAAAACTGCTGCCTTCACAGCCACAGCCACCCCGGATATTATAGAAGATATATCTGGTTTGCTCGGCATGGGCAATCCACAAAGATTCATACGGGGATTCGACAGGCCCAATCTTTCTTATTTTACCGAGGACACTAAGCCAGACAAATTGCCGAGGCTGGCCGAAATACTTAAAAAATCGGCAAAAGGAGCTAAGATTGTATATTGCGGCACACGCAACAAAGTGGAATTATTCGAAAAAGGTCTGAAGAATGCAGGCATTTATGCTATGGCGTACCATGCCGGCATGGCTCCCGAACAAAGGCGCAAAACACAGGAAAAGTTTATCGGTTCGGAATCGCCTGTTATTATTGCCACAAATGCATTTGGTATGGGTATCGACAAGCCGAATGTCAGGGCAGTAATCCATACCGACCTTACCCAGACACTCGAGGCATATTACCAGGAGGCAGGAAGGGCTGGCAGAGACGGCGCAGCAGCCTCCTGCTACATGCTCCACAACGAATCCGATATCGATTTACAGAATTACTTCATTAATACTACTTACCCCGGAAAAGCCGAAATCCTCAAAATATACAATACTATTTACGACATCAGTTCCACACCCGTCGGCTCGAAACCCGCCGGCCCGCTGTATATTGATGAATCCAGGCTTGCTGCCGTGGCCTCGGTAAGCATAAATATTGTGAACTCGGTGCTGAAATTTCTCGAAAAACAGAATATTATCAGGAAAACCTTCCCAAAAGGGAACGCCAATCTGATGTTCACTGCCACAAAAGAACGGATGTCGGCGTTTTTCGGGG
>DAINRZ010000059.1:0-11780 GCA_036741575.1 Kapaibacterium sp. (SeqCode) | reverse complement strand
ATTATAATATGTTAAATAAATCAGAAAGGCAGCATTAAATTGATAGGCGTAACAATCCAGCAAAATGAAAACATTGACCGCGCACTTAAGAGATTTAAGAAAAAATATGAACGCAGCGGAGTATTGCGCGAATTTAAGAAGAGAACGGCATTCATGAAACCTTCTGTAGAAAAAAGGCTCTCCAGGCTTAAAGCAGCCAGGCGCCAGCAAAAGATTTCCATGGAATTAGAGTAAAACCTTCAAATAAATAATATTAATTAAGCCCGTTTTAGCGGGCTTTTCTAATATAAAGCCACTCTTTTTTAGTAATTACCTAATTCAATGTATTAAGAACTTCTCTATTGGAATAACTATGCCGGTATGGATGCAGACGACTTTATTGCTGATAATTTCCAATCTCTTTATGACTTATGCCTGGTACGGCCACCTGAAAACGCTTAACGACAAGAAATGGTACATTGTAGCATTTATTTCCTGGGGTGTAGCGCTTTTCGAATACTTAGTGCAAGTGCCTGCGAACAGGATAGGTTACACTCAGCTATCGCTGCCCCAGCTGAAAATAATGCAGGAGGCTATTTCACTAACGGTGTTCGTGCCGTTTTCGGTATTTATAATGAATGAGCCGCTCAAGACTGATTATATTTATGCCGGGCTTTGTATTCTGGGTGCTGTGTATTTTATTTTCAGGTGATAAAGGTAGTTTTTATTCCCCCTTCACAAATTTCGTGCACGAGCCGCCGCAGCGGACAATATACGCACCTGGCGGCAGGCCTGATATATCAATCTTTATATGGGCAGGTTTTGTACGGGCAGGTTCGGAACCTGCCCCAACACATTCCCCGAGTGCATTGTAAACATGTATCCGGCCATCAACCCCTGGGTTTAGAGACCGTGTGAAAAATGGAAATTCACAATATTTAAAGGTATGTTTTCAATCAAAACATCATTAGAAAATGCCATATAAGCGATTTATGGAAGAAATAATTTTTGGTTTTTTGCTTGTATTCGACTTTTCACACAGCCTCTTTACCCAGGTGTCGATACCGGGTATTTCAATATAATCCCTCGCAGGATTTGGGAATGCGAAAAGAGGAGAAGGCTCTATTCCCCCTTCACAAATTTGGTGCACTGGCCGCCGCAGTGGACAAAATACACGCCTGCGGGCAGGCCGGAAATGTCGATTTTTGTATAAATTGCTTAACCGTACTGCCTTTCTATTCGGCTTCCAATTCTATGGCTTTTATTTTTGCTTTCGGTATTCTTTTCGATTCTGACTTCAAGCCCTCAATATGAAAGTCTATGGCTTCTTTTATCAATTGTACTACTTCTTCTTGGGTGTCGGCTACAGCAACGCAGCCGGGCAAATCGGGAACATAAGCTCCGAAAGAACCCTTCCCCTTTTCAATTAATACTGTATATTTCATTAATAACCTACTTTAATTTTGCTTGTTTTAAAACGCTAATTATTGTACCTTTTGGCATATCAGCTGATAACTTGCCGGCAATAGTTACAACCCCTTTCTTTGTAGGGTGTTTAAACTGTCTGTGGCTGCCTTTGGTTCTGTCGAGATACCATCCGTCATATTCTATAATCTCTATTAAGTCTTTTACTTTCAATTAAATCTGCAAAAAATTAATCAATATAATTATTTAAAACGAAAATTAGTGAAAATACTTTTAATACATTATTAGAAATTTTATTTTCATTTCCTTATTCCCCCTTCACAAATTTCGTGCACGAGCCGCCGCAGCGGACAATATACACACCTGGCGGCAGGCCCGATATATCAATCTTTATATGGGCAGGTTTTGTACGGGCAGGTTCGGAACCTGCCCCAACACATTCCCCGATGGCGTTATAAACATGTATTGTATTGCCCGGTAGGGAACAGGCATGCCTGTTCCCTACATCTATCTCAATATAATCCCTTGCGGGGTTTGGAATGATATTTAATTCTGCATTACCCGGTAATTCTTTTACTTCGTCTGGCTCCTGCTGCAAATACGGGCAGAATGACCAGTTGAGCAGGTCGGTCCTTTGATGAGATGTACCCGTTGCCGATGTAAAGCCGATAAATGCTTTATTCCCATCGATTAAATTCAATAAAGAGGATAAGTTTAAAGAATCAATAACCAGAGCAGGTTTTTTGTATTCCTCATTTTTATCCAGCCAAATTGTCATTTTCTTTTCAAAGGCTGAATAGTCAATTTTTACGAAGAATAACGATGAATCGGCTCGGAACTTAGGGACATCGGTCGTAAATCCCAATTCAGCATTAGATTTGTGCACACAAGTGTTTGGCTCCAATCGGTTCGAAAAAACTGCAATATGGTCGAATAATGGGTCATTGAATTCAGAATTTCTATAAGCATCGAATTCAACTGCCAGAGAATTTGGTACCCCGAAATATCCAAGCCCTCCACCATTTGTTCCCAAAATACTATTATTTTCTGCTTGAATGAGGAAAACGATGCCATCGGCGCCTGTTGGCGTTCCATCGGTAAAACTGTTCCAGCCGTCGCTGAACCTGAAGCTGAAAGTTGATTTGAATCCACCGGCAACATTAACCGGGTTCCTGTAAATAGCTGAGCCTGCAATGCTATGCACAGATTGAACCAAATTTATTGCCGAATCGGATGTGACTGCATAGCCGTTAAGCTTCAAACCGTCCGATGTAATAAAATAGGGATAATTGAAAGATTCTGTTCCGCAAGAATCCCAGAAATCCAGTTCTGTTATCCTGAAAATCGTTCCCAGGTCATACTTCCCGCCGCGCCAGGTTGTGCCGTATAATGTGTTTCCTACCAGAGTCATATCACCATTTGGCCAAAATCCGTCTTCATGCCTATCACCAAAATAGTAAAGTATTTTATATTCCGAACCATCCATCGACGTTTTAAAAATGGCACCTTTCCCGTGCAATCCTCCATTTTTTGTAATACCAAGTAAATAGTTGCCATAAGGTAATAATTTACTCCAGGATAGTGCCCCATCGATTGAGTCTCCCCTGCAATTATGAAGGATTTTAAAATTGTTTCCGTCAGGATCGATGCGGAATACAACACCCGAATCGCTCAGGCCTCCCCTGTTTGTAATTCCGTAAATTTGATTGTCCAGCAAAATCAATGGGCTGACTATTTCGCCACCGTTTGACTTACCACCCGAAAATTTATGTACAATAGTGTAATTGCTGCCGTCGGGATTAATACTATACATCATATCATAAGGATTACTGCCACTGCCTTGGACATACCCATACAAGCGGTTGCCGGTTGTGAAAAAAGGGCCGCTTGGATAGACCCCATCTGAACTATCACTGAAAAAAGCTTTTAGAGTTTTGTAATCTGTACCGTCAATCTTGTATTTTATTAAAGCTCCCCTGGTTGGAACATTTACACCTGAATATGTTTCGGTACCATAGATAAAATCACCGTATTTGATGAATGAACCATAGATATAAGCAGAATCCGGATTTTGAACATCAATTGTTTTAAAGCTATTACCGTTTCTTTCTATGCTGAAAAATGTATTACCCTGCGTGATGCCATATAATAAAGTATCGATATATAAAAGCGGATGCAAAGGGTAAGCGCCTGTTTTAATGTCATCGAAAGAATGGAGCAGCTTTAGGTAACTGCCGTCAGTTGTCATTCTATAAACACAACCTTTATCATAAACACCGCCCCAATGCGAAGTGGCATAGAAAGTCGAATCAACTAAAAGCAAAGCACCCTGGGGATGGGACGCGTCAGTTGGTTTGCCTGTGAAATGCCTGAGAATACGATAGTTTTGGGAATTAACGGAAGTAATTAATAGTATAAAAGTAGAAATTACAGTAAAGAAGTACCTCATCTTAATCCTTAATTTGGTCATTCAATAGTTTTACAATGGTTATGACAACTAAGGGCTGGAAAAGTTACAGGAAATAGAGAAAAATACTCTTGTGTTTAGTCAGAACTAATCAAGTTTATACAAATTAATATTCACTTTTCTTTAAATTGAAAAATTACTTTGTCACCGGGTTCACAACATCGATTTTAACAGTCCGGCAATAGAACCTGCCTTCTGGCAGGTCATTGAAATAAAGCAAATCTGATTCTCCGGAGCCGGTTGCAATGACATTGAAATTCTCTTTTTCGAAGCTAAGCGCTTTTTCCGAGGCTTTAGCCCTTTTCTCGGAGAGTTTTTGGTTAGCTTTCTCACTACCCACCCTATCGGTATGGCCTACGATAGAAACCGTTGCACCTGGGTTTACCCTCTGTTTGATTATGTCTATTATTTTCTGGTTGCTCTCGCCGATTTTGTCCGATGCAAAATCGAACAGAATAAGGCTGTATTCGTCGTAAGTCGTATCCTTGCCTTCGCCTTCCGACTTGGATATAATTTCGACAGGTACGGCAGTTTCGGCAAAAGTTTTTTGGCCTTTTTGGTTAACAGCTCCAAAGGCTACGTTCAACCTTCTTGGCCTTGTTTCGGAAACAAGTACTTTTCTCGATTCGACATCCCAAAAAATGGAATCGGGCGATGAATTGGTTACACCCATAGAATCAATCATTACCCCATTGCTGATATATTTAATATTCCAGCTTTCCACAGGGATTTCGGAATTAACTTTAGCTTTCAAATATAATGCAGGCGGTTCAATTTTGTATCTTTTACCGTATGTGAGCAACGGCTTAAGTATTTCATAATTATCCGATTCGATTTCAACCCTTCTGTTTTCTGCTGCCCCGTCAATGTTATCCTGGTTTGGCGCCGTTTTTGCCGATGAAGCCTGCTCGGGCAGGTTTCTAATCTGGATTTTCATTCTGCCTTCGGGTATATCCCAAATATCGTTCAAATAGTTATAGACAGCTTTCGCCCTTTGCTCGGAAAGTGCAAGATTATTTTTCTCAAGGCCAATATTCGAGTTGCAGCCTGTAATAGTAATATTTGCAGTAGGTATCTCCTGCATTCTTTTGCCGATGATATTAAGGATATTGTAATATGTTTTGAGAGTCGGCATATCGTGCATATCGTCGAGATTGAAGCTCTTAGGTTTCTTTTGTGTAAGTTTTTTATACCTCGATGGAATAACAGAAGAATTTTCGTCGAAGAATACATAGTTCAGTATTGGTTGCAATCTTGTAGAAATCATTTCTTCTATCTTTATCGCCGGATTCGGCTTGACTTCGTTGCCAAAGTCCGTTGGGTAAACAGAAAAAGCAGTCAATTGGGAACTTATTGTAAAAGCTTTCCTGTTTATATTAATCATCTTTTCGTCGGTACACAGATTGCCAAGAGAATCCTTTATTTCGAAAATATACCTTATAGGTTTGCTATAACCATTGGGCAAGCCTGAAAGTGCATTCTTCAGGTTTACCATAATTTTCTCCGGCGGATTGCCAACGCCGGTAGTATCGAAAAGCATGCTGCTTTCCGTAATTAAGGATAGCTTCCATTCCCCGATTTCGCCCATAGCGCTGTATGATGTCCTGAAATCGGCTGATTCGGGATTAATACTCGTTGCAACATTTCCGGAATTAACAAGGTCTTCGATATAAATCTCGCTCAGCAGCTCGTCTTTATCGGGATGAAATGCATTTATAACGGCGCTTAAATAAGTTTTTCCCGTTTCAATTCTGATAAGCGAAGAATCTACCCTCGTCTGTGCTGTTTTATCGTAAACCTGGAAAACAAAATGTAGTGAATCGGGGTACATAAACAGTTTTTCGGGCAAATGGGGCGGTATTTTCCACACCACCGAAGGAGGCACCTGTTCTGCTTTAATGTCGTGCCAATCTAGCGTAAGATTGTTTTGCAGTACGGCAAAACTATATTTATCGATTCCTGTTTCCGATTCGTAAACGACATCGAATTCCACGCTGTCTGGCTCGCTGAAATATAATTTTCTGTTGTCGCACAAGTGGTATTCATTAATTTTAATATCTCTAATCTCAGGGTCGAGCCTCATTTTTAGTTCATAAGGAGGCGAGAATTTGAGAGCAACGCCGAGCCTGATATTTGTTATTCCCCAGTCAATATCTTTTACAATTTCAGTTAAAGAACCTGTCACGGCAAATTCAGGAGCAATCCAAACAGTCCTGTTGCCGTTAAGTGGGAATTCCCAGCTTAATCGTGCCGACCATGCAGCATAAATCAAAGCAGATTCGGGCAAAGTGCCGTCCGAATACATCCTGAGAGTATTGCCGGCATTGTCGAATGCAGCGCCTTCCGGCTCGATTATTTGTTCCATGTGTTTATATGTCTTAGGCACCAATACCCCCGCAAGCAGCCCTGCATTGAATGAAAGGCCGTCGAATATCCTGAAGCCGATGCTCGGCTCGATACCGGCTACTCCAAGGGTTGCATCGATAGAATGTTCGAAAATCCCTTTCATAGCAGTACCATCTATATTTACAGATTCGTCTTCATTCGTTACAAGCGAACCGCTAAGCAGGTAATAACCTGCCCTTAAATCGAGAAAAAAAGCACTGGACAACGGAATTTCGTACAGCATCCCGGCAGAGATTCCAAGGCCGTTGCCATTAGTGAAACGAGGGCAGCAACTTGGTACTCCGGGTAATTTAGTAAAATCGGAATTGTGTTTATTGATATTAAAATGAGCCCACAACCCGAAACTTGATTTCCGTTCGACAGAGCCCTGGGGGCCGGCAGACAGCAAACTTAAACTGAACAGGAGAAAAAACAGCGCCTTCAGCCTCATTTGCTTACCTCCAGCATTTTAACCACCGTTTTATCCGAAGTCGTCATTATTACCATGTATTGTCCTCCAGCCAGCCCTTCGATATTAAAACTATCCGAATAATCGCCTTTCAATCCTATTCCTTCTTTTAAAACGGCAATCTTCCTGCCGAGTAAATCTGCTATTTTAATTTCGTAAAATGAATCTCTGCTCAACCTGTAATTCACTTTTAGTTCATTCGATGCCGGATTCGGCAATAATTTCAACATTTGTGCTGTCGGGAAAACCAGCCTTACCTGATTGTTTTCCCTGCACAGGCTGTCGAGTGTAAATATCGATTCGCTGCCGGAACCATTTTCTGCGGGGCACTTTGACCAGTGGAAATCCTCAATTCGGATGTCAGTTTTCTCGACTCGGCCCAGTGTTGCAGTAAAAGTAAGGACTGCCAGGGTATCGCCTGTAATTCCGCTTCTCTCCCCCGAAACAACGATATGCCTGCGGCCATCAATAATTTCATTCTGAAGGAATTCGCCTTCGGGTACTAAAGTTGTCATGTCGAAACTCAGCCTGCATGAAAACTCCCGGAAATTGCACCTATCCAGATATTGTGCAGATTTTAATATTACAGGTATTCTGAGTTTTTCGCCGGGAGGCGCAGAAGTATTAGGGATAAGAATCTGCGTATTGGTATTATAAACTGTAATCTCTACCGTATCTGAATAGCTGAAGCAGCCGTTGCCGTTCAATGCTGCAACGTAATACTTGCCTGTTTCTTTTACCCAAATGGACTTTGTTATTTCTCCGGTTGACCAAAGATAGGAATCGAATCCGCTTTCAGATTCGAGCAGTGTGCTGTCGCACGGGCAGAAACTTCTTTCCCCTTTGGTTGTTATCTTTGTATTCTTAGCAGATAATATTTTTACGTTGACGGTATCTAATTTCCTGCATCCGTTTGCATCGGTAATGGTGACAATATATCTGGTATCATTACCTGGACTGGCAACAGGCCGGGCCATATCCGAAGCAGTCAGGCCGGCAGACGGGCTCCAGCTATAGCTGTAGGGTGGCCTACCCCCCGCAGCAGTTCCTCCGATGGTATCGGATTCTCCTTTGCATATTTCTATGTTTCTTTTCATATTTACCGTTATTGCAGGCAGCACATTAACAGAAATCGTATCGAACCCAAAAATGCAGTTATCTCCTCTTATGCCTTTTGCCACATATTTGATATTGGATTTTGGTGAAACAACCGGTTTTGTCTGTTTCGAAGTAAAACCGGCCGGGATAGAACTCCATTCATAGCTGTCGCCTCCTGTTGCTTCGAGCATAATCTGGTCGCCCGGACAAATAGTAAACTCCTTTTTGGCGGCATAAACAGGCAATGTTTCCGGGCATACCCTGCATGGAACAGTAGTATAATACAGGCCGAGCATTATCCATGAATAGCAATCCGCTTCCACATTATTTTTTTCCAATATCTGGAACTGCATGAAAGATTGGCCTTGAGTAACGTTTGTATTCAAGAATTCAGTGTTCCAGAAATTTCTCCCGATTGGATGTTTTTTGTTATTTACCATAACATCGACTGTTCTCAGGGTATCGTACCAGTTATAGAGTTTATATAGCCACTGCAGGTCGGATATAATAAATATGGCTTTGGCCGATGTGGAATTATCACAGGCAGTGAAATTTGAAAGTACTTCCGACATATTATTGCCGCACTCGGTATTGAAACCGTCCTGCAATACAATATGCCCTTCGAACATAGGGCTTGCCTTGTAATCTTTATATATCACCAGCAAAGTTATTCCATCGGTTTCTTTATCATCGGAATTAACATCTATTTTATACCTGCCGTTACCTGTAATATATGGCGACACATCGGCCCTAAACCCCCTTGTTGCCTGCTCCATATAGCCTTTGCTTCTATCGATGCCCGTTTGTACTGCATTAACGGTATATGTTTTATTGTCAGGTGTTGTTATAGTTACTTTCGGGTCTTCAAGTTGCTCGCCTTCATCGGAGATAACCCACCAGACAAACGCTTTTTGCACATCGAAGCAAGTGGCTGGAAATTCAGTAATCTCGAGTGTCACCGGAGTCGGTATCAGTGGCTTGTAAGTCCATTCGCTCCTTCTGTCGGATACTCTTGTCGATTTTTGTATAAATTTTAAACCGCATGCAGATTCTTTGTATAGGTGGTTTACCAGCTTTCCATCCTGCCCGAATGCTGGTTTCGCAACCAGCATTATACATATTATCAATACTATTCTATTCATTTTTAAAAACCAAAAAAACTGAAATCCTTTCATTTTAGAAAACTAAATTACTAAAAAAATTTTTACCATATTCTTTTTCGGACATTTACCGAAAATTCTATTTTAATTATAATACGGTTTTCATATATTGTTTTTTACGTTTTATTAAAAATAATAAATATGTCAAAAAAGAGAATATTAGTAATCGAGGATGAGCCGACTGTCTTAGAGAATATAATCGAATTGCTCGACAGCATGGATTATGATGTAGCAGGAGCGCCGAACGGTAGGATTGGCATCGAATCGGCAATAGCTCATTTACCCGACTTGATTATTAGCGACATTATAATGCCGGAGATTGACGGTTACGGTGTCATCAAGCACATAAGGGCTAATGAACTGACTTCTTCGATTCCAATTATTCTCCTGACCGCTAAAGCCGAACTGAGCGATATCAGGCAAGGTATGGGCCTTGGCGCTGACGATTACCTGACAAAACCTTTCAAACCGGAAGAATTGTATAAATCGGTATCTACAAGGTTAGAAAAACTCGATAAAATAACTAACAAATCGCAGGAAATGCTGCAGGACCTTCGGCTGAAAATTGCAAGTACTATACCTCATGAACTAAGGACTCCGTTGAACGGAATTATGGCTTCGACCCAAATACTTATGGAGTATTACGACAACATGGACGAAGAAGAAATCAAGCAGTTGCACCGGAACATTTATAATTCATCTAAAAGGCTGCAGGAACTTGTTGCTCGTTATTTATATTACTCCGGAATCGAACTTCTGTTCTATAACCACGATAGGCAAAAACTAATTATGGAATCGGCCGTGCCTTTCAATACTTCCGAGGTAGTTACCAAATCAATATTTCTGATTGCAAGGGATTATAAAAGAGAAAGCGATCTGAAAATAAATCTTATTGACCTGAAAATTAATATACTTGTGGATCATTTCCAGAATATTTGCACGGAATTGTTTAATAACTGCGTCAAGTTTTCGAAACCCGGCACTCCTATAGAGATAACCTCAGTTTCTGACGGTAAATATTATATTTTGAAATTCAAGGACTACGGCAGGGGCATGACAAACGAGCAGATTAACCAGATAGGTGCTTACATGCAATTCGACAGGAATATCTACGAGCAGCAGGGCTCCCGCCTGGGGCTTATTATTACCAAGAGGATAACGCAAATATACAACGGAAAACTTATACTGGACAGTGACGGAAAAAGCTACACCGAAGTGTCGGTCCTACTTCCCCGGGACTGAGCTTCCGTATCTAGTATATTTCAAAGCGCGAATATACTTAATTATACACCATGAAATTTTGCTCATAGTTTAGCTGCTATTGCGGATTTTATGGAGGTGGAGTTAAAGAGAGGAATTTACATTAAAAAAATAATTAACCTGAAAAACTATTTGATATTTTTTCGATAATAAACTAATCTCTGCATTAACTTGTCAAGAAATAATTGAAAAGAATATTTCTTTGTGTTATTTTTGGTTATTAATTATTAGTTTTTTTGGGTACATAAATGTTAATTTCAGATAATTCTGAATATTTGTTAAGATTACCTAAAAAGGTAGAAAAAAATGGCGTGTTGAATGATAAAGTTTCATTCAATCAAGTATTTCCTTTTCAGGAACGGTTCACATTGATTGCAACAGATGAACCTGATTTTACATTTTTGTATGAAGTAAATCAAAGCAAAAAAAAACCAATTCAAACTATCGTTATACTTTATGGATGACGATACAAAAATTGGTATATTAAGGGTAGATTTTAACGGACAGCACGAGAATCCTCATACTATCAACGACAATGTTCCGGATTTTTTGAAGCCTTATGTCGGCATGTTCTTTAATTACAATGAACACCATATTCATTATTTTGTAGAAGGTTACAGAACAAGTTTAGATTGGGCAATACCGTTGAATGACGATAATTTCCCAGTGAAAAAGATATCTAATTCTAACGATATTATTGAAGTTTTCTTAGGCTTCAATAAATTGATAAATCTTATAACTGAATTCCAAATTAATCAAAGAATGATAATATGAGCAATTGGATTAATGAGTTGATCGATAACTATTATAATTTCCTAAAAGGTCGTACTGGAATAATAACTGACACTGGAACAAATTGGTCAGTTATTAGTACTCCTTTTATTGGATTATTTAATGATACTTTAGAAGTTTATACCAGAAAGGAAGGTGATAAAATTACATTATCCGATGATGGTATAACAATAAAAAACCTTGATTTAATTGGATCTGCAATATCAAGATCGGCAAAAAGAAAAGAGCTTTTCGATAAAATTCTGTTGAATTATGGAATTCAAATTATTGAAAATGAGTTATTAACCGAAGCAACGGAGAATACTTTTGCTCAAAAAAAACATAACTTAATATCGGCAATTTCAGAAATTAATGATATGTATATGCTTGCGAAACATACTGTTTCATCGATTTTTAAAGACGATGTTCGCTCTTTTCTCGATGAGCAAAGAATTATCTATACACCTCAGTTTATCTCAAAAGGAAGTACCGGATTAGAATTTACGTTTGATTTTCAAATAGCTTATTATAAAATCGAAATCGTAATCAAGTCTTTCAATAGCATTAATAAGCTAAATTTACCTAATTTTCTTTTCACTTGGGATGATATTAAATCTGTTAGAGAAAGAGTTACAAATAAAAAGGTCATTGGGCTTGCGGTAATTAACAATGAAGAAAAAGTTGTTCAGGATGAATTCCTTGAAGCTTTAAAAAGCAAAAATGCAGACTTTATTCTATGGTCGGAGCGCCATAGGCCTGAAAATAT